>NZ_JABZFS010000042.1:0-105835 GCF_014237355.1 Desulfosporosinus sp. | reverse complement strand
TCGAATCGTTTCCTCCCTTGTCGGTCGAACCTTCAAATCGATTCGTAACAGCGAAGAATTAGCAGCTACCCTGGGGATTAATGTCATGAAAAGCAAGTTACTGGCCTTTGGTATTGCAGCCTTCTTTACCGGTATTGCAGGGGCCTTGTTTTCGAGCTATATCCGGTTTTTAGGTCCGGAGATTGCTGCAACCCATCTAACCTTTGAATTCTTGCTGTTTCTATTAATAGGAGGGCAAGCGACCATAGCCGGGCCCCTAGTGGGAACCCTCTTAGCCTCAGGAATCACAGAAAGCCTCCAGTTTATGCAAGAATATCGGATGGTTGTCTTCGGGGCACTGCTTATCGTAATCGTTAAGTTCTTCCCAGGAGGGCTGGTAGGAGCAACGAAGTCATTAAAAGCCAAGTTAGAGAAACGGGTTAACCAAAAGAAGTCAGGAACAAACCTGCCGTCGAAAGGAGAAAGCCATGCTGCTAAAAACCGAGGCTTTAACTAAAAACTTCGGCGGGCTGACCGCCTTAAACAAGGTGAACTTTGAGATCGAAGAGGGGGAAATTGTAGCCATTATCGGACCTAATGGGGCCGGAAAGTCGACATTTTTTAATCTCATCAGCGGTTTCTATCCGTCTTGTTCCGGAAGAATTAGTTTTATGGGTAAGGATATGACAGGCACTCCAACTCACGAGTTTGCCTGCAGCGGTATAGGTAGAACCTTTCAGACCACGAACCTTTTTACAGATAGTACAGTACTGGACAATTTGATCATTGGTTATCGATCTAAAACCAAAATGGGAATGCTCGATGCCATCTTTAATACCAAGCGTGCGCGGAGGGACGAAGGAGCGAGCCGGGAAAAAGCGGGGGAGATCTTAGAATTCATAGGACTCAACGAGGTGAAGAATCAACCGGTTGGAAACATTTCCCAAGAGGCCGCCAAACGCTTAGCTATTGGATTGGCCCTGGTGACTGAACCGCGCTTACTGTTGCTGGATGAGCCGGCTGCGGGTATTAATCATGGAGAAACCAGCGAGTTAGTGAAGTTAATTGAGAAAATTCAACATTCTGGGATTACAGTGTGTTTAATCGAGCATAAGATGCAGATGGTTATGAATTTGGCGCACAGAATCATGGTTTTAAATTATGGTACGAAGATTGCTGAAGGAACCCCAAGAGAAATTAATAACAATGACCGAGTAATAGAAGCTTACTTAGGGGGGACCAAGGATGCTTAAATTATCTGGAATAAATGTGTCCTATGGAAGCTATCTTGCATTACAAGATGTTAACATAGAAGTCAATAAGGGAGAGTTTGTCGTCTTATTAGGGGCCAATGGTGCTGGTAAATCAACGCTTTTTCGGACGATTAGCGGATTACTAAAGCCAACGAGTGGAAGTATTGAGTTTAAGGGTCATAAAATTGAACAATTGCCAGCCTTTAAGATGGTAAACTTAGGGATATCCCAATGCCTGGAAGGGCGGGCTCTATTTTCGCATATGCCGGTGAAGCAGAATTTACTCTTAGGGGGTTATGTCCGGCGTAAAGATAAAGACGGTATAAAAAAGAGTTTGACCATGGTCTATGAATTATTCCCTGTCCTGAAAGATAAAGAAAACGATTTAGCAGGTTCTTTAAGCGGTGGACAGCAACAGATGGCGGCGATAGGAAGGGCACTCATGTCTGATCCGGAATTGTTGTTGTTAGACGAACCCTCAATTGGTCTAGCTCCCATAGTAGTTCAGCAAGTATTTGATGCGGTAAAGATTGTGAATAAGGCCGGAAAGACAGTTCTCTTAGCAGAGCAAAATGCCCATTTGGCCTTGAAGGTGTCTCATCGTGGTTATGTATTAGAAAACGGTCGAGTTGTCATGCATGATCGAAGTGATGTACTGTCAGGTAATGAAGAAGTTAAAAAGGCTTATATTGGATAAACAAATCGCTGGAGAGAATTAGTTGGCATTAGTTTTGCATTAAACTGTAAGAACCAATTAATTGAAGGATTTGGTATATGAGCATGGAATTTGACATACATACCCACTCCAGCCAAGGTTCTGCTTGTAGCCGTATGACTGTGGAGGATTTGGTGCAGGCTGCGTGTAAGAAAGGTTTAAGTGGAATTTGTATCACAGATCATGATTACTGCTGGGATCCAGGTAATTTAGCTAAATTGCATAATGAGAGCGGGATTCAAGTATATAGTGGGGTAGAATTAAGTACCCCTGTCGGCGAAATTTTGGTTTATGGTGTTCATCAGCCCTTACTTCACCTTAGAGAGGACCTTTCCAAATTAACCTTAAGGGTCGAAGAATTAGGAGGAGTAATGGTTGTCGCTCATCCTTTTCGCATGGATTTTGGAGTTTCAACTTTGTCCAGGGAAGAACGAGGTTTAGAGCCGATAGATATTGAGGAACTATGTAGGAGATCTGTGTTTAGCTTCGTAAATACATTGGAAACTTTCAATGGACGTAGCAGTTGGAAAGAAATTCTAGCGGCGCAAAAGGCAGCAGGTATTTTAGGCAAAAAGGGAACTGGGGGTAGTGATGCTCATAGTACACTCAGTGTTGGCTCCTGTGTTACTGTATTTGATTATCCGGTCTTAAACGAGGCCCAATTAGTCAGTCAGTTGCGTAAAGGAAGCTTTTATGCCAAGAAGAAGGAGGAGACTCAAAATGTGTTGGGTATGTGAAAAATATGGTAACGGAGAAAAGTGGTATCTTAACCCAGAAAACTATGCACGTCGTCTTTATAAGGTGCGTAAAGAAGGACATGAGGCTTCAGGTGCAGATGTAGATCCGCAGGCTGCAGGTATGGGAGCAGGGGTTGTTGCGGAGTTAGTTAAAGCACGAATCAGCGGAGACCTAAAATGGGAAGAAGATATTAAACGTGAGGCTTTAGAACATGCCTATCAAACTCATTTCGGACAGGTTGTCACCCTCGATGAGTACTTGCAGATTTTAGACATAGCCTATCCATTAGTAAAAATGACGTGTGGTTGTCGTAGAGTTCAGCGGGGTATGCCTGATGACGAAAATTTCACTTGCATGGGTATTGGTCCGGGTATGTATAAATGGGAACGTTGGCCAGAAACCTACCGTGGGGGGGTCGAGTTCCTAACTCCAGAAGAAGCGAAGGAATGGGCCATGATGAACCACAAAGAGGGGCGGGTTCAGACGGTTGATGTTTTCGGAACACCCTATATAGGGGGACTATGCATGTGTGAGTATCCAGGGTGTGTTGCAGTTCGCAATAGACTTGACTATGATTTTAAATTCTTGTTAAAGGGGCATACCGTAGCTAAAGTAGATCGAGAAACGTGTACTGGATGCAAAAGCTGTCTAGGACGATGCCAATTTAAATCCCTTAACCTTGAGGTTTATACCAACAAGGCCTATGTCGATATGGATCAATGCTTTGGATGCGGCTTATGTGTTACGGCTTGCCCGAGCGGAGCAATAGAATTATTAAACCGAGAAAGTCTGCCGGGATTGGCCGAAAACTGGTAATAAGGAGGAAAATTGATGATTGCTCAAATCAAGATAGACTATGATTTATGCAAAGATCCATTAGGCTGTCGCCAATGTTTAAGTGTTTGTCCCTCCGTGGTTTTTGTATGTGGTCCTACGAAGAAATGGAAAGGTCGGGAGACAGATCCCAAAGAATATAAAATTGTTGGTCGCTATTTTGACAAATGTTCTGGTTGTAGAGATTGTATTGAGGTTTGTCCTACAGGGGCGATTAATTTGGAATTCGTTGCTCAAGATCAATTAGCACAGATTTATAAAGAGGAACGGGCAGCGCAATTGAAAGAACGAAATGTCTAAATATCTAAAAAGATCTGGCTTTAATATAAAATAAAGGGGAGTTTCGTATGGCTTTGGATTTTAAAGTTTTGCAGAAAGTCAAAGGCAACCCCAGCACTGAAGTAGCTGGCAACCGACGACTCAAAATAAACCCAGGTCAAGATTATAAATACGATATGCCAAAGGAACTAATCTATAAAGTTATGGAGGAATTCCCATTAGAAAGTCTATTTGATTCTGAGGGAGAAACCAGCGAGGAGTATCTAATAAACCGGGGGAAAGCCTTTATGAACCTCTTGATTAATGAAGCTGACTCCGATACTTTTCGGGACAGAACGGCGGAGATGATCGAACGTGTTGCTAAGCAGACTGGAATAAGCTTTCCCCATGTCTTTGAACGTTATGTTGAACTTGGAATACTGACTTTGCGCCCAAGAGATGCATGGACAGTCACAGAGGCGACGACCAAGGCACTAAAATTTCGAAATTTTAACTGTAGTATTGGCAAAATGTTCGCCGAAAAAAGGCTCAATAACTGTCATGTTTTTTGTTTAGCAGCCAACCAAGTTGCCGCTGAAAAGACTAGTCTGAGCTTGGATATGTTCTGTAGTAAGGATTTAAATGACAGTGGATTATGCGAGTTGGTATTTCGTGTGCAACAAGGGGGTTAACTTGTGCATATTGGACATAACCCAGATGATATAGATCATGAGAGTTTAGCAATGAGACATTTAGGTGAGGGTATTGTCAAAGAGCAAGCGGGACATTTACATGAAGCGTTGAACGAATATATGTTGGCTAGTGTTCTCGATCCAGAATTGGAAATGGCTTCGATCAAAGTCATAAAACTCAACCAAAAGCTAGGCTTATCTCCCTGGAAAAGAGGGTGAACAATGAAAAATCTGCATAGTCATCAGGTCTTTGATCAATTACCAGTTCGAGAATGGGTTCCAAGTAACATGCAAATACGCCAGTATGCGGAAGCCTCGGGAGACTTTAATCCTATTCATTTGGATGATATCTATGCACGCCAAGCTGGCCTGGGAGGAGTAATTGCTCATGGTATGCTTACGATGGCTCAAATGGCTGCTATGTTAACCGAATGGATGGGTAATGAGGGTAGGATAGGGAAGCTAAATGTACGTTTTGTGGGAATGGTTCGGCCCGGAGACAGGATTAGATTAACAGGTTTTATAAGGGCTAGATCTGAACAAACCTTAATATGCGATTTAGAAGCGTTAAATGAGAAGGATAAGAGAGTACTATCGGGGATAGCCCATATTCACCTAAATCTCCTAAACTAATCTGCCGATGCCTATTCGAGACCTATGTACCTTTAGCCGATTTTATTAATGTATTGGAGAGATTAGGGTTTGTAACCCTAATTTCTTCTTAGGCCTTAACTAAGAAGTCATGACAATTACGTATTCAGTTTTTTAGAGAGGATATTAGGCCTTGGAAACAAAACATACAAAGGATTTTTCATATAAAGAAATGTTTTTTAAGGTCAATTTGCGTCTCAGGGGAGCATTGCTCATACTTTATCTAGGATATATTCTAGCAATGTTTCACCGGGTTTCTATTGCCATTATGGCAGATCGTTTGATTGAGGATCTTAATTTAAACCTTTCACAAATGACTATTATGGCAGCGGTATACTTTTACCCTTACGCTCTAATGCAGTTCCCAGTCGGAATTTTAGTCGATCGTATTGGACCTAAACGTTTAGTCTCTGCAATGCTGCTGCTAACCTCCTTTGCCTCGATTATCTTCGCCCTGGCAACGACATTTCAATTAAGCCTTATTTCGAGGCTTCTTATAGGGCTGTCTGTATCCTGTATTTTTGTTCCTACGGAAAAATTTATTGCAAGTTATTTTCCTCCTGAAATATTCTCAACATTGACAAGTCTGCTGGTTTTTTCCGGGATAATAGGGATTCTTTGCGCCTCTGTACCCTTAGCCTTCCTAGTCGAATTTCTTGATTGGCGTACAGTTTACTTTATGATGGGCGTCATCGCATTAGTTCTGGGTTTTGCTACCTGGTTTTTGCTCGATGATAGACAAATGTTAAAACAATCTGATAATAAACCAAGACAAATCAGCTCAAAATTGGCGATGAAATGGGTACTCTCCGAATGGGGTATGTGGCCTATCGCCATACGGAATTTCTTTGCTTACGGTGCTGCAATGGCTTTTCAAAGTTTGTGGGCAGGGCCGTATTTGATGACTATTCTTGGTATGAACAGGATATCCGCTGGTTATTTGATAATGTTGTTATCTTTGGGCCAATTACTAAGCTTACCTTTCAGTGGAATCCTTTCGGACAAGGTTTTTCATTCCCGTAAATTGCCTATGCTCATTGGTAGTCTAGGTTCTGTTTTTTTATGGATACCGTTTGCTTTCTATACAAGTTTCTTATTGCCTTGGCATATTGCCCTTATTTTTCTATTAAGCGGGTTGTTAGCAGGTATTAGCTCTGGCCCAATATTCACTCTGATGAAAGAGTTGTATCCCACACCCTTGACAGGAACGGCAATAGGAATTGGTAACTTTTTTAATATGGCGGGGGCTGCAATCATTCCCTTGCTTTGTAGTGTTGCCATGGCTCAAAGTGTTCAGAGCTCGGGTGAACTGACGGCTAGTTCGTTTACTATTGGTTTTAGGTATTTGTTGTTTGCATATGGAATTGCAGCATTAGCTACAGTTTTTTCAAAAGATACATCACTTGAAAAGAATATATCCATAAGCAGCCAGGGCTATAAGATCTAAAGGAGAGCATTACAATGAATCCTGTATCAAACCACAAAGAGAATTCGGAGTACTATGAAATCTTGAAAGGAGATTGCCGTTATGAAATTGTCAAAAAAGATTTCTTTGGGGTACTTAACAATTCTCTTGCTGATGGCATTCCTCGTTGGTACAGTCTTTTATTTGGTTAGAGGCCTTACCAGTGTAGTAGATGACTTTGGTAGTTATCAGCTGCCAATACAGGCAGCAGCTCAGGATCTAGGGTTACAATACACACGCCAAATTGCAGCAATTCAAGGTTATTTAGCAACAGGCTCTGACCAATACTTGCAGCAGTATAAAGAGGCAACCACCCAAAGTGCTGAATATCTTAAGTACATTGAGGCAAGAGTGAAGGGGGAGTCAAAGCTTCAATTTGAGGAAGTCCAAACGACTGCTCAAGCTTTCTCATACCACCCGGATTACATTATCAACATGTACAAGAATCAAGGGTTGTCAGCTGCCGTTATGTATATGACAAATGTAGCTGCCCCGGATAATGTTGTACTCATGAAGGCTTTAGACAACTATATTTCTGCTGAAAATGTGCAAATGAAAGAGGGCGTTGGTTTAGCCTCGGTTCTAACCAAACGAGTCAACACGATTAGCCTTACCGTATTCGGTATTGCCTTAGTGATCGGCATAATCCTGGTTAATGCTATTATGCGTTCTGCAAATAAATCAATCTCTAATGGGATGATGGTAGCTAAAGCGCTATCAGAAGGAAATTTAGCCATTGAGGTTAAGGGTGGTAAGGATGAGCTAGGTCTCTTAGTCGCAGAATTAGGAAAAGCTGCGGGAAGCTTGAGGGAAATGATAGCCTTAGCGTTAAGGGTTAATAGCAATCTCCAGCAGGCAACAGCTTCTTCTAGAGAGGCTATCCGGAGGGTTACAACTAATTCGGAAGAGATTGCAGCTTCCACAGAACAAGTTTCAAGCGGATTTCAAGAAATAGCAGTTGAAACACAACAAATTACGTCTTCGAGCGATGAGCTTCGTCAATTCATTTCCCAAATGGAAGGACATGCTTATCAAGGAAGTCAAAAGGCGAAAGAGATCGAGCTGCGTGCTCAACAATTGAAGGATGAAGCCAACTCTGCATTAGTAGAAGCAACTGGAATTTATGAAGAAAGAGAAAAGGGACTAAAAAAAGCAATCGAAGAATCTATGGTCGTACAACAGATTAGCGAACTTACCCAGAGCATTTCGATGATTGCGGATCAAACTAATTTATTGTCCCTAAATGCCGCTATAGAGGCTGCACGAGCAGGGGATAATGGAAGAGGGTTTGCCGTAGTAGCAGAGGAAGTACGTAAATTGGCAGAGCAGTCCTCCAAAACGGCTCAAGATATAAATAATTTAGTAGGTCTTGTGGTCAAGGCTCATGAGAATCTGGCTGCAGGCGCCTACGAAGTCCTTCATTTTATCGACGTAGTTGTAAGACCGGACTATGATAAGCTAGTAGAAACAGGCACTCAGTATGAAAACGACGCCAAGAACTTTTATATCCTTACAGAGGAATTTTCTTCCACGGCTGCTCAGTTAACCCTAATTGTCAATTCAGTAGTAGCGGCGATTGACAATGTAAACCAGACCATTAGTCAAGGGGCTGCTGGTTCACAACAGGTTGCAGCTTCAGCTACTAATGTGTCTATGGATCTAGAACAAGTTAATCAACTCATGAGTCATCTTAATGAACATGCTGAGCAATTGGCTGAAGGAGTTGCCAGGTTTAAAATATAAAGTATACAAATGAAACAATTCACTCTATTTTAGGGTCTCAGTCATAAGTAATTTGTGACGAGGCCCTTTTTTTGCTGTTTACCATCTAAAAAGTATACATGGATACACATGCATGTATATAAATTATACATTTATTTTCCTTAACATCACGAAAGGCAAGTATATAGAAATGGCATAATTCTTGCAATAATAGTTTAAATGTTGAAAATAGTTGAATTATTTGCAAAAGAACAAAGATTTAGTTTTGAGAGGGGAGGAGTCGCTGAATCGCACTTAGATATTAGTCTTATGAAGCAGCAATGGTAACAAAATCTCTTTAATAACTGGAAGGGTGGAAGTAAAAAAAATGAAACGGAAAAGTATATGGTTAGTACTAAGCTTAATTGTACTATTGGTAGTATCGGGTTGTGGAAATAAATCTACTCCTACAAGTTCAGACCCTGGGGCGAGTGGAGACGTCAAAACAGTTAATATAGGGTATACCGGACCGTTAAGTGGTGGCGGAGCATTATTTGGTAAGGATGTAACTGAAGGTTTAGATCTTGCGGTGGATGAAATAAATGCCAAAGGGCTATTGGTCAATGGCGAAAAGTATAAAATCAATCTCATTAAACTAGATGACCAATATATGCCTGATAAAGCTGCAACCAATGCGCGCAGGTTAAGGACAGAGTTTGAAACCCCTGTCATCTTTGTGCCACATAGTGGCGGCGCCTTCGCTCTTCAACAATTTAATGAGACTGATGAATTCCTGATCATGGCGTATACCAGTGAAGGAAAGGTAGCCAAAACAGGAAATAAGTTAACTGTTCAGATGACGACTCCATATAGTCTCTACCCAGAAGTGTACTCAAAGAAGGTTATGGACAAGTTTGGCAAGAAGCTAGCTCTTATTCCTACTTCAAGCCAATACGGGAAAGACTGGAGCGAGGCAGTGATTCCGGCCTGGGAAAAGCTGGGTGGTACCATCGTAGCTAATAACCCGGTTGATTATAATAAAGAAGTCGATTTTAATACTTACGTTAGTAAGGCTTTAGCGGCAAATCCAGATGTGTTATTCGTTGGAGGACCTTCTCAACCAACTGCCATGGTCATCAAACAAGCAAGGCAACTCGGTTTCAAAGGCGGATTTATTCTCATGGATCAGGCGAAAGTAGAACAAATGGAAGGTGTTATTCCTTTGACTGATTTGGAAGGAGCTGTCTGTTTGACGCCGGTTTATCTATATGATAGTCCAGGAGCAAAGCCCTTTGTAGAGCGCTTCAAGGCTAAATATAATGGTAAAGTTCCAGCGTGGGAATCAAGTAAGAACTACGACAATATGATGCTGTTAGCCAAAGGGATCGAAAAAGCAGGGAATGTTACCGATGCTGCCAAGATTTTAGAAGGCATGCGAGCTGTTACTCCCTTTAATGATCCTACTATCACAGCTCACATTCCAGGGATAGCTGAAGGCGGCGGTTCAATGACCCCGGGTACTGGGATCATGATTGAAAATGGACAATATGGTAAACAGTTTAGTATTCCGAATCCTGCAGATACGACTAAGAAATAAAGCATAGAGGTCAGGGGTCAGAGATCAGATTAGAGGTCAGAGATTAAATATAGAAAGAACTCAAACTCGGAGGGCCGTCATGGCGTTGAAGTCCCATGCGGTCCTTCCTAATTCAAATTTGGATTAAAAACAGTCCGGGATTAATTGACTTGTCTATTCCTGGAGAGGATGGAAGGGGTGGTTCTATGGATTTATTAATACAGCAGATTTTCAACGGATTCACCTTGGGGAGCATTTATTGCTTAGTTGCGTTAGGACTCACTCTAATTTATGGCATTATGGAGGTGCCTAACTTCGCCCATGGACATTTATACATGGTTGGTGGGTATGTGACCTTTTTTATGATGACGTTATATGGAATTAACTACTGGGTGTCAGCTATTATTGCAGGGGTTGTCTTGGCTGTCCTAGGGATTTTATTAGAACGAATTGTCTTTAATCCTATGCGTAATAGCCCTAGTACGAATAAGTTTATAGCGGCAGTTGGAGCTATGATGTTTCTTGAAGCCGCAGCCCGAGTGCTCTGGGGTTCGGATTTTCGGAGTATCCCGGCAATCTATGACAATGTAGTTATGATTGGCGGGGTTCGACTGACCGAACAACGACTGATTATCATAGCTGGAGCGGTTATTTTAATGGTAGCCCTGTATGTGTTTCTAAAGCATACATTGATTGGATCCACTATTGAAGCCATGGCACAAAACAGGGACGGTGCCAGTCTCGTTGGTATTGATGTCAATCGAGTGGCGATGCTGACCTTTGCCGTAGCCTCCATTTTGGCTTCAGCAGCTGCCTCCCTATCCGGACCGATTTTTCTAGTGTATCCCGCCATGGGTTCACTGATCATTATGAAAGTCTTCGTGATTATCGTCATTGGAGGAATGGGGAGTATTCCAGGAGCCGTGCTCGGGAGTTTCATCTTAGGTATGACGGAGAGCCTCGGTGCGACCTATATTTCCAGCGACTATAAAGATGTCATTGCCTTTGCAATTTTAGTCTTAATCCTTTCGCTCAGACCCTCAGGCCTTTTTGCAAAGGGGGGGCATTAAGTAATGAAGTCAACGAATCAATCGTCGAAAGTCAAGTATATCGGCTATTTAGCTGTTTTTGCGCTGGCCATCGCCTTTCCCTATATAAGCCCTAATCGATATTACCTAACCGTCGTGACCCTAGGCTTTATTTATGCCATTGCGGTCTATGGATTGAACCTGATCGTGGGTTATTTAGGGCAGCTTTCTTTAGCCCAAGCCGGTTTTTTTGGAATGGGAGCCTATACCTCCGGGTTACTCAGTCTAAAGCTGGGACTGTCGTTTTGGTTATCCCTGCCGATCGCTGCTGCATCAACCACACTCTTGGCTTTACTGGTAGGATTAATCTCCTTCCGAACCCGGGGACATTACTTTGTAATCCTGACGTTGTGCATAGGTGTTATCATTCACTTAGTCATTGAAAAATGGGACAGCTTAACTGGAGGAGTCCGAGGCTTAATCGGAATTCCTATACCGACCAGCATTGGGCCTATTTCCTTTAAATCCCTGGAATCTCAGTATTATCTGGTTCTAGCCTTTTTACTGCTAACCATCTTTGTCATGAGCCGTATCGCGTCCTCCCTTGTCGGTCGAACCTTCAAATCGATTCGTAACAGTGAAGAATTAGCAGCTACCCTGGGGATTAATGTCATGAAAAGCAAGTTACTGGCCTTTGGTATTGCAGCTTTCTTTACTGGTATTGCAGGGGCCTTGTTTTCGAGCTATATCCGGTTTTTAGGTCCCGAGATTGCTTCAACCCATCTAACCTTTGAATTTTTGTTGTTTCTATTAATAGGAGGGCAAGCGACCATAGCCGGGCCCCTAGTGGGAACCCTCTTAGCCTCAGGAATCACTGAAAGCCTCCAATTTATGCAGGAATATCGGATGGTTGTCTTCGGGGCACTGCTCATCGTAATCGTTAAGTTTTTCCCAGGAGGGCTGGTAGGAGCAACTAAGTCATTAAAAGCTAAGCTAGAGAAACGGGTTAATCAAGGAAAGAAGTCCGGAACTAACCTGCCGTCGAAAGGAGAAAGCCATGCTGCTAAAAACCGAGGCTTTAACTAAAAACTTCGGCGGTCTGACCGCCTTAAATAAGGTGACTTTTGAGATCAAAGAAGGGGAAATTGTAGCCATTATTGGACCTAATGGTGCCGGAAAATCGACATTTTTTAATCTCATCAGCGGTTTCTATCCGTCCTGTTCCGGAAGGATAAGTTTTATGGGTAAGGATATGACAGGCACTCCGACCCATGAGTTTGCCTGTAGCGGCATAGGTAGAACCTTTCAGACCACGAACCTTTTTACAGATAGTACAGTACTGGACAATCTGATCATTGGTTATCGATCTAAAACCAAAATGGGAATGCTCGATGCGATCTTTAATACCAAACGTGCGCGGAGGGACGAAGGAGCGAGCCGAGAAAAAGCGGGGGAGATCTTAGAATTCATAGGACTCACCGAGGTGAAGAATCAACCGGTAGGAAACATTTCCCAAGAGGCGGCCAAACGCTTAGCTATTGGATTGGCCCTGGTGACTGAACCACGCTTACTGTTGCTGGATGAGCCGGCTGCGGGTATTAATCATGGAGAAACCAGCGAACTGGCAAATTTAATTCAGAAGATTCGACAAGCTGGAATTACAGTGTGTTTAATTGAACACAAAGTGCAGATGGTTATGAATTTGGCGGACAGAATCATGGTTTTGAACTATGGTACAAAAATTGCGGAAGGGACCCCAAAAGATATCAGCAACAATGACCGAGTGATAGAAGCTTACTTAGGGGGGGCCGAGCATGCTTAAATTATCTGGGATAAATGTGTCCTATGGAAGTTACCTCGCTCTACAGGACGTTAACATAGAGGTTAACAAGGGAGAGTTTGTGGTCTTATTAGGAGCAAATGGAGCAGGCAAATCGACGCTATTCCGAACGATCAGCGGATTACTGAAGCCAACCAGTGGGAGCATTGAGTTTAAGGGTGAAAAAATCACTCAACTACCTGCCTTTAAAATGGTGAAATTGGGGATTTCTCAGTGTTTGGAAGGGCGGGCTCTATTTTCACACATGCCTGTGAAGCAAAATTTACTCTTAGGGGGTTATACCCGTCGTCATGATAAAGAGGGAATAAAAAAGAGTCTGACTATGGTCTATGAACTATTCCCAGCACTAAAAGATAAAGAGAATGCCTTAGCAGGGTCTCTGAGTGGAGGGCAACAGCAAATGGTAGCCATCGGAAGGGCGTTGATGTCCGACCCCGAGTTATTGCTATTAGACGAACCCTCGATTGGTCTGGCTCCTATAGTGGTTCAGCAAGTCTTTGATGCTGTGAAGATTGTTAATGAAGCTGGGAAGACAGTGCTATTAGCGGAACAAAACGCTCATCTGGCCTTAAAGGTATCTCATCGGGGTTATGTATTGGAAAATGGTCGAGTGGTCATGCATGATCGCAGTGATGTACTGGCAGGGAATGAGGAAGTTAAAAAGGCCTATATAGGTTAGGACAGATAGAGGTGTAAGGGAAGGCTGGCATAGTTTTTGCAATTTGAGCATTATGGATTTATTTTGGATTAAATGGTGCGAGAACAGGTATATTGGTCAAATTGGATAGTGAAAAGCTAATAAGTTTATTTAAGTAAGTGATTACTGGAAAGGAGGAACGTATGATTGGAAAAGAGTTAATTGGTCTAGAAAGCGAATCTATCCAATTGCAAATACAGCCAGAGTTAGGGCGAAGGTTTGCTGAGGCCATTGGCATTCCGTTTGGTGACCAACTCCCCCCGACATTGGTGTGTACATTAAAGCATGCCGGCTTTCCCGGAATTCAGCTGCCTCTTCCTGGAATGATCCACGGAGAACAAAAAATAACCTACCATCGTCAGCTCAGGATAGGGGAAACTCTGACGTATAAGCGTTGCATTAAAGATGTGTATGATCGTGTTGGCAAGCTTGGAAATATGACCTTCATTGTCCTTGAGACGACAGGTTACGATAAGGTAGGCGAATTAGTCTTTTCAAGCAGTACTACGTTGATTGCCCCGGCAAAGGGGGAAGCCGAATGAGAAGTTTACTGGATTATGAAGTCTATTATAGACTTCCTATTAAAGAGTGGGTACCAACCCATTTGCAAGTTCGTCAGTATGCAGAGGCTTCGGGAGACTTTAATCCCATTCACCTAGACGAGAATTACGCGCATCAAGCGGGCTTGGGAGGGGTAATTGTTCATGGCATGCTAACTATGGCTCAGATGTCGGCGATGCTCACTGATTGGATTGGCCACGAGGGAACAATCAGTGAACTTGCAGTGCGTTTTGAAAATGTGGTGCGTCCAGGTGATACGATTAAGTTCTATGGTTATGTTAAAGCGCGTATGAAAAATTGTTTGATTCTAGATTTAGAAGCATTTAATGACAAAATGGCAAGGGTCTTATCGGGTCTAGCCACCATTTCCGTTAATCCATAAACTATGCTTAACGTTAGCTGCTTATTATCGTTGAAGTGTAAACATAGTAAGGATTATTGAAGCGCACAACATGCGCACGAGAGGAGTGATCGATTGTGAAACTGTTCGAATATATGGGTAAAGATATCTTTGCCGAGTTCGGACTTCCAATTCCAAAAGGGAGAATGGTTACTACCTCTGATGGGGCAGCACTTGCAGCCGTAGAAATTGGTGGACCAGTAGTGATCAAATCTCAGGTTCTGTCAGGTAAACGGGGTAAGGCTGGTGGTATCAAGTTTGTCGATCATCCTGAAGGTGCTAAGGCGGCGGCTCAGGAACTATTTGGAATGACGATTCAGAACCTACCAGTAGAGATTCTTCTTGTGGAAGAAAAACTTCAGATCGAGAAGGAACTTTATCTGGCAATTACAATTGATTCAGCAACCAAACAACCAGTACTAATCGCCTCTGTACATGGAGGTATGGATATTGAAGAAGTCGCTGATGAGCATATTATAAAAAAATACATTGATATTGAGCTAGGTATGCAAAACTTTATTGCCTGTGATGTCGTTAGAAGAATGAACATCCCTTTGAATAGTTCTCAAGGGAAAGAATTAGTTAAGATTGTGGATTGTTTATACAAGCTTTTTATCCAAAAAGATGCTGAACTAGTTGAAATAAATCCGTTAGTGATTAGTGGGGATCGCGTCATTGCTGCAGATTCTAAGATAACAATCGATGACGAGGCGCTTTATCGTCAACAAGACCTGCCGCATGTCGAGGAACGTACTAAAGCTGAAAAAGCGGCCCATGACCTAGGTCTCTCCTTTGTTGAATTAGATGGAGATATTGGAGTTATGGCCAATGGTGCTGGTATTACTATGGGAACTCTTGATACTCTTTCTTATTATGGTGGCAGACCGGCCAATTTTTTGGATGCAGGTGGCGGAACGGGAGTCGAAGGAACGGCTAAGGCCCTAGAACTAATTTTATCAAGAAACCCTAAGTCAATTATTATTAATATTTTTGGAGGAATTACCCGTTGCGACGATGTTGCTAGTGCCTTTGCATCGATCAAGAAGAGCAGAAATATCCCAGTTCCAGTAGTCATTCGTCTCGTCGGTACCAACCAAGAAGCTGGCAGAGCAATTCTTCAAGATGTTGGTATTGAGGCCTATGATTTCATGCAAGATGCGATCAAAAAGGCTGTTGAGCTGGCGGGGGGTAATTGAGTTGGCTATATTAGTTGATAAAACCACTAACGTTTTGGTTCAAGGTATAACCGGAAAACAGGGTCTTTTCCATACACAGCAAATGTTAGCTTACGGTACCAAGATAATCGCTGGCACGTCTCCTGGTAAAGGTGGAACAACTATTGAAGGTATTCCTGTTTTTGACAGCGTACGAGCAGCTTGTGAAAACCATAAGATTGATGCGTCTGTTATCTTTATCCCGGCAGCTTACGCTAAAGATGCTGCTTTGGAAGCTCTTGAAGCAGGGATCAAGGTTGTGGTTGTGGTCACCGAGCATATACCGGTTCATGACGAGATGATCCTTATTGCCTATGCAAGACGTTTAAAGGCTACGGTCATTGGACCAAATACCTTTGGAATTGTATCTTCTGGTAAATGTAAAATGGGTATTCCCCCTAATCAGTTTTTCATACCTGGATCAGTGGGTGTTGTAGCCCGCTCCGGGACTTTAACTTACGAAATTGTTGGGAATCTTACAGCTCAGGGTATCGGACAATCCACAGTCGTTGGCTTGGGGGGAGATCGAGTCGTAGGTCTTACCTTTGTGGATGTTTTAAAGCAATTTGAACAAGATCCAGAAACTAAAGTGGTTGTTTTAATTGGAGAAATTGGAGGTAACTCAGAGGAAGAGGCTGCGGAATATATAAAGGAGATGACCAAGCCTGTTGTCGCGTATATTGCAGGAAAGAGCGCGCCCCCAGGAAAGCGGATGGGCCATGCAGGTGCTATTATCGAACGAGGTAAAGGAACGTATGACGGTAAAGTAAAAGCCCTAGCACTTGCGGGTGCAAGAGTAGCAGAACTGCCCTTTGAAGTACCAGGGATTGTAAAGGAAATAATCGATAAAGAAAGCTCTCAGCAATAAATCTAGTCGTATTATTTGTATACATTATGTGCATCACAAAGGGCGATTGTTTTAGTTGTATACACATACAGGCGGAATATTAACGGGTTTTAAATTTGGTAAGGCATAGTTTTAAATAATTTTTAAAAAAAATTATACGAAAAAGTGTGTATTTTCAATATGTTCATTTTAATTTTTTAGTTTTCAGATTCTCCTTAGTTATTTGGCATGATTCTTGTATATAAGAAAAAGCATGTAATCTTTTTGGAATATTCGGAAAGGTCAAAATTCTAAAGCGAAAGGTGAAAAATTAGCAATCGGAGGAGGTAAGAAAAATTGGCTTACGAAACAATCCTTGTGGAAATTGAAGAGGGAGTTGCCACGATCACCCTGAACCGTCCTGAGGTTCTGAACGCTCTAAATAGCCAAGTCTTTATTGAGTTAGGGGAGGCAGCAACACAGTTAACTGCCGATGAAACAGTTCGGGTAGTGATTATCACAGGTGGTGAAAAAGTCTTTGCAGCCGGGGCTGACATTAAGCAAATGGCTACAGCAACAGCGGTGGATGTATCTACGAGCGTGAGACCATCCCTCAAAGCTTTCAATCTAATCGAAAATATGCCGAAACCGGTCATTGCGGCAATAGCAGGATATGCTTTGGGCGGTGGGTGTGAACTAACCTTGACAGCAGATGTGCGCATTGCTGCTGACAATGCTCAGCTTGGCTTACCAGAAATAAAGTTAGGTATTCTCCCGGGTGGCGGAGGAACTCAGCGTTTGCCACGTCTCATAGGAGCCGGTAAAGCAAAAGAACTGATTTTCAGCGGTGAGTTTATTTCGGCAGAGGAAGCCTTGCGCATTGGTCTTGTAAATAAAGTCGTGCCAACAGATCAGTTGTTAATAGAAGCCAAGAAAATGGCCAAGAAATTTGCGGCCCGTGGAGCAGTGGCCATTCAGATGGCTAAAACCTGTATCAACGAAGGATTACAGATGGATTTGGATAGGGGCTTACAATATGAGCACAAATGCTTTAGCTTATTGTTCGCAACTGAGGACCAGAAAGAAGGCATGAAAGCCTTTATAGAAAAACGCAAACCCAACTTCCAAGGGAAATAATTTCCGTGCTTAATTAAATGATTAAATTAATAATCTTAACTAATGTGAGAGGAAGTATGTGTTGTGGCAAGTAACTTTCGATATAATACCCGGGATCATAAATTTATAATTAAAGAATGGCTTGATGGGCAGAAAATACTTGGATTGAAACGCTTTAGAGATGTCTATGGCATGGAGGATGTTGATGGTATTCTTGACCAATCCTTAAAAGTCTGTAGAGATGTTGTTGCACCAACTAACGATGACGGAGATACGATTAGGGCCGTCTTTAAGGATGGGAAAGTAACGGTTCCTCCCTCCTTTCATCACGCCTTTAAATATGTAGCGGAAAATGGTTGGGGTGCTAGTAACAAAGATAAGGACGGAGAAGGCTCACTGCCATCCCTTTTATATGGAGCGGTCCATGAATACATGATTGCAGCTAACCCAGCGTTCGTAGCATATTTAGGTTTACCCGGTGGAGTTGGATCCGTGATTAAACAGTTCGGTTCCAAAGAACAAATTGACTTCTTTACCCCTAAATTGTTCGAGACTACCTGGGGTGGGACCATGTGTATCACAGAGCCCGGCGGTGGTTCTGATGTGGGGGACATGTTAAGTAAGGCTTATCCCACGGATGACCCTAGAATCTACAAAATTAAAGGAACAAAATGCTTCATTACCTGTGGAGATCATGATCTTACAGAGAACATTATTCACTTGGTCTTAGCCAGAATTGATGGAGGGGTTCCAGGTACAAAAGGCTTGGCACTCTTCATTACTCCAAAGATCTGGGTTAACGAAGATGGAAGCTTAGGAGAACCAAACGATGTTGTTACCGTAGGAATCGAGCATAAGATGGGGCTTCAAGGATCTGCTACGGCGGTACTTAACTTCGGTGAAGAAGATTCGTGCCGTGGCTTCCTATTAGGTTCACCCCTGGATGAAAAAGGACACGGGCAAGGTATGGCCCAAATGTTTAAGATGATTAACGGATCTCGTATCGACACGGGACACTGCGCTCTGTCAGTAGCTACTGTGGCCTATAATAATGCCGTTGCGTATGCCAAAGACCGTATTCAGGGTCGTCCTATTGACAATCCCAAAGGAAGTCGGGTACCTCTTATTCAACATGAAGATATTCGTAGAATGCTGCTCACTCAAAAAGCAACCCTTGAAGCTATGCGGGCTATGATTTTTAAAGGGTATTACTATTTAGATATGATTGCTTTTGGAGATGATCCGGAGGAGGTTCGTAAAGCTACACGTAGTATTGAATTAATCACACCATTAATTAAAGCCTACAGCTCGGATCAAGCTTGGTTAATGATTACGGAAGCCATTCAAGTCCATGGAGGATACGGATATACCGAGGAGTACCCAATTGCTCGTCAGGCAAGGGACGTTAAAATTTATTCTATCTGGGAAGGTACAAATTTCATTCAGTCCTTGGATTTGGTCTTCCGCAAGTTTGCCTTAGATAAGGGGAGTGTTTTCAAAGAGTGGCTGCAAGAGATTGGTGTCTTTGTTAAGGAACACTCTGAGAATACTGAATTTACTCGTGAGTTTTCAATGCTCAATCAAGCGCTAAAGACCTATCAGGAACTCATTGGAACTGTTTTTGGCTATATGAAAGAAAATATTCGCTTGGTGCCACTGTACAGTACTAGAGTTTTAAGAGTAACCGCTGAACTCTACTGCGCCTTCTTACTAATGCAACAGGCATTAGTTGCTCAAGACAAGCTGGCCCAAGGAGTTGGCGACAGTGACTTCTACAAAGGAAAAATCTGCTCGGCTCAATTCTATTTGCGTAATATTGTGCCTGATGTAATGGCTACGGCACAGATTATCAAAGACTATGATACATCTGCAATGGACATTCCAGAAGAAGCTTTTTAGTACTTGTTTTCAAAGAAGTTAGTAGTTTTAAGGAGGGTATATTTATGAAGTTAGAAGATATCAAAACTATTTGTGTAGTTGGAGCGGGCAACATGGGCCACCAGATTGCCTTAGGTTGTGCATTAGCTGGTTTTAAAGTAGCTTGTACGGATATTAGCCAAGAAATGTTGGACAAAGCAGAAGGATTCGCACGTTCCTATTTGCCAGAAAGGGTTGCTAAAGGAAAATTAAGCCAAGAAAAGGCTGACCAAGCATTGGCAAACATTCGCTTTACGTCAAACCTTGAGGATGCGGCAGGGGATGCTGATTTTGTTATCGAAGCTGCGGTTGAGAAAATGGCTATTAAGAGAAAGCTCTTTGCAGATTTAGATAGAATTGCTCCTCCTCATGCTATACTCGCTACGAACAGTTCCTATATCGTGAGTTCGCAGGTTGCCGATGCAACGAATCGCCCGGATAAGATTTGTAACATGCACTTTTTCAATCCCGCTTTGGTTATGAAACTAGTTGAAGTCGTTCAGGGACCTCATACTTCCGAAGAAACCGCCCAAGTAACGATGGATTTGTGCGCTAAACTTGGCAAGACTGCCGTCTGGCTTAAGAAAGAAATCTATGGTTTCTTGGTTAATCGAATCCTCTCAGCCCTTGCTCAAGAGGCTTTGTTCCTAGCTGACATGGGAATTGCAACTCCGCAAGAAATTGACTTAGCAGTGACGAATGCATTGGGTCATCCAATGGGGCCCTTCCGACTGATGGACTTAACTGGAATTGATCTTGCTTACTATTCTGCAATGGAACGCTATCAGACTAGTCGGGACCCTAAAGACAGGCCTTCGCCTTTAGTTGTTGAGAAATATACTAAGGGAGAATGGGGTAAGAAAACTAAAAAGGGCTATTACACTTACGAGTGATCTAAAACACCTTAAATACTCACATATAATTGGGTATCTAAGAATTGATAGGGGGTATTTACATGAATGAAGCAGTTATTGTATCAGCCGTTAGAACACCAATAGGTCGCGCAGGAGGAACTTTAGGTAGGATTTCACCTGAGATTTATGGTGCAGAAGTCATTAAAGAAGTGATTAAACGTATAGATTTAGATCCCAATGAGATAGAAGACGTTTTTTTTGGAAACTGTTTAAATGCTGGAGGTAATATTGGACGTCTAAGTGTTTTGCAGGCAGGCTTGCCCGTGGATATTTCAGCAGTTACCATTGATCGTCAGTGCGGTTCTGGTTTAAACGCCGTGAATTTGGCTGCTCAAGCTGTTATGGCTGGTATGGGCGACGTTTTTATTGCAGGAGGCACAGAGAGCTGTTCTCTAAAACCGTATATTATGGAACACATGGACTTTTTTAGTAAGACTGGGCCTGTCTTCCGTAAAGGTTTTCAGCTTTCAACCAATGAAATCGGTAATCCGCCAATGGGCGTAACCGCAGAAAATTTAGCCGAAAAATATCAGATTAGTCGTTTAGAACAAGACGAGTTCTCATTTAATAGCCAACAAAAAATGGGTAAGGCTATGGAAGCCGGTTTCTTTAAAGACCAAATTGTCCCTCTTACCATTCCATTAGGCAAGGGTAAGACGATGGTTTTTGATACAGACGAACACCCTAGACCCCAAACAACCCTTGAGGGATTGGGTAAGCTTTCTCCTGTTTTTAAAGCAGGTGGAACCGTTACAGCGGGCAATAGTTCAGGATTAAATGATGCTGCAGCTGCCGTAGTTGTAATGTCGGCTGAAAGAGCTAAGAGCTTAGGACTTAAACCATTAGCTAAAATCCGCACATTTGCCTATGCTGGTGTTGATCCTAACATTATGGGAATTGGTCCAGTACCTGCAACGAAGAAAGCTTTAGCCAAAGCAGGTCTTACCTTAGACGATATTGATTTAATTGAATTGAATGAGGCGTTTGCTGCCCAAGTGTTAGCTGTGGATCGAGAGCTTCATTTCAACTGGGATAAGGTGAATGTAAACGGTGGAGCGATTGCTCATGGTCATCCAATCGCAGCAACAGGTGCGATACTCACTGCAAAATTAGTCCACGAAATGAACCGCAGGGATGTTCAGCTAGGTATGATTACAGCTTGTATCGGCGGCGGACAAGGTATTGCTACTATTTTCGAAAGAGTATAAGTATTGCTTTACATTTATATAGTAAGTAACTTGTTGATCTCCCCTGGCCCGAAAGGTTGGGGGAGACTTACCTTAAGCAATGAATATCTTAAATTCTAAACCATCCTGGGGTTCTATATAACAGAGAAAGTCAGAGGAGAATTATTCTAGGGGGAATGAATGTGGGAGCTCAAAAAATCCAGAAGATTTGCATTGTTGGAGCAGGGAATATGGGGCATCAAATTGCTTGCAGCGCAGCTCTGGCAGGCTTCGAAGTAAAATGCACGGATGTAAATGAAGAGGTACTGCAGAAGGCTGAGCAATTCGTGACTACCTATCTACCGGAACGAGTTGCCAAGGGTAAACTCCAGCAAGCCCAGGCTGATGCCGCTAGGAAGAATCTTACCTTTACCAGAGATCTTGCAGAGGCGGCTGGTGATGCAGACCTTGTAATAGAAGCGGTTATAGAAAAGTTAGAAATTAAGCGTACCCTGTTTGCAGAATTAGATCGAATATGTCCGCCCCATACCATTCTCACTACTAATAGTTCCTATATTGTAAGTTCTAAAATAGCGGACGTGACGAAGCGTCCCGAACAAGTCTGCAATTTGCACTTCTTTAATCCAGCCTTAGTGATGAAGCTCGTAGAAGTTGTTAAAGGACCTCATACTTCAGAAGAAACCGCGCAGGCATTAATGGATGTTTGCGTCAGCATGGGCAAAACTCCAGTTTTGTTAAAACAAGAAATCTATGGCTTCCTGGTCAACCGGATGCTTACTGCTATTAAAAATGAGTCAATATATTTGCTTGATATGGGAATCGCAGGGCACGAAGAGATTGATACCGCGGTTACCCTAGCCCTTGGGCATCCTATGGGTCCATTTCGATTGATGGATCTAACGGGTATTGATCTTACCTATATCGTTGGTTTTGAACGTTATCAAGAAACCGGTGACCCTATCTACCGTCCTTCTCCAACCATTGCTGAAAAATTTGTGAAAAAAGAATGGGGTAGAAAAACGGGCAAAGGGTTTTATGAATACCCCCAAAAGTAATAGGTTAGACGCAAACAGACAGGAGGGCTTGCAATGAACGTTTCCGATGAAGAATTGAATATTATTCGCCAAGCAGTACGCACCTTAATTAAAAAAGATGTTGAACCATTGGGTGAACAAATGGAGGAAGAAGACAAAGTCCCTCGTAGTTTACTAGATAAGGCTGCGGAGATGGGGTTGTTTGGCTTAAGTATTCCACAAGAATATGACGGTCTAGGTGCGGGTATGTTGGGCAAGGTTATGATTTTCGAAGAACTAGGTCGGGGACCAAATTGCTTCGTGTCCATTATCGGTTGTCACAATGGAATCGGCAGTGTAGGGATTGTAATGGCTGGTAATGAAGAACAAAAGCAACGTTACTTGCCTAAAATGGCCACTGGACAATTAATCGGAGCTTTTGCTCTGACTGAAGCGTCAGCGGGTTCAGATCCTGGCAATATGAAAACTACCGCTGTGTTAAAAGGGGATAAATATATACTAAACGGCACTAAGCAGTTTATTACAAATGGTGACATTGCAGATGTATTTACGGTTATGGCGGTGACGGACAAGAGTAAAGGAAGTAAGGGTATCACCTCTTTTATCGTTGAACGGGGCTTTAAGGGGTTCACTGTCGGTAAATATGAGAAAAAAATGGGTCTTCACGGATCTCAAACTGCAGAGCTGATATTTGAAGACTGTGAAGTTCCCGTCGAAAATGTTCTAGGCGAGCTAGGTCAGGGATATGTAAATGCCCTTAAAATCTTAGCCAATGGACGTGCCGGTTTGGCAGCTCGAAATCTTGGTTCTTGCGAAAAGTTATTAGAAGTAAGTGCTAAATACGCTCTGCAGCGTGTGCAATTTGGCAAGCCTATTTTTGATAATCAAATAATTCAACATTATTTAGCAAATATGGCCATTGATATCGAGGCTTTGCGGAGCTTAACATACGATGTCGCTCGGAAAATTGATCGGGGAGAAACCGTGATCAAAGAGGCAGCGATTGTTAAAACGTTTGGATCAGAAGCCTATGGAAGAGTAGCAGATTTAGCTGTTCAGATTCATGGTGGTATGGGATATATGAGAGAATGCGAAGTAGAACGATTTTATCGGGACGCAAGAATTGCTCGCATCTACGAAGGAACGTCAGAAATTCAGCGTAACATTATCGCGGGTCAGTTAAGAAAGGAATTTGCGTTATAAGGAGGAATGGAAATGCAAGAGGCTGTTATTGTTGCTGGAGTTCGCACAGCAATTGGTAGAGTGGGCGGTACTCTGAAAGAAGTAGAAGTTGATTATCTAGCTGAAAAGGTTATGCGAGAAATACTCGTGCGCAGCGGTATTCCTGGAAAGGCAGTCGACGAAGTTATTCTCGGTCATACAAAACAGAGTGGAGATAATCCCAACTTGGCTCGTCTGGCTCTGCTGAGAGCAGATATGCCTGAAGAAGTGCCTGCCTACACGGTACACCGTCAGTGCGGGTCCGCTCTGACCGCTATAAACAATGCAGTTCAGGCAATTTGGGCAGGAACCGCGGAAGTGATTATGGCAGGTGGAGCAGAAAGTATGAGCACAGCACCTTATTATCTAAGGAACGCTCGCTATGGCTTTCGAATGGGTAATTCTGTGATTCTCGATTCAAACACTGAAAGTCAACCCCGTTGCCAACCAGAGGATCGTTATGGTCGCTTGACAATGGGGTTAACGGCAGAAAATTTAGCTGAGAAATATACTATAAGTCGGCAAGAGCAAGATGAATTTGCTCTGGTTAGCCAGGAACGTGCCTTGCGTGCGATTGAAGCGGGACTGTTCGCAGAAGAGATTGTTCCTTTTGAGATAAAGACTAAAAAAGGTGTTACGATTTTTAATCAAGATGAGCATCCTCGTGAAACCAGTATGGCTCAGCTCGGGAAACTTGCCCCGGTGTTTAAAGAAGGGGGTACAGTTACGGCTGGTAATTCAAGTGGTCGTAATGATGCTGCAGCTGTTTTGATGGTAACAACTCCTGAGAAGGCCCAAGAATTTGGGCTTAAACCATTAGCAAGAATTAAAGGGATTGCAGCGAAAGGGGCACCCCCACAAATTATGGGTATAGGTCCTGTGGCAGCCTCTCAAGCCGCCCTTAAGATGGCAGGTTTAAGCTTAAATCAGATAGACTTAATTGAGCTTAACGAGGCATTTGCGGCACAGTCTTTGGCCGTTGTGAAAGAACTTGGCTTAGATCTCTCCAAAACGAATGTCAATGGAGGAGCCATTGCCTTAGGGCATCCATTAGGTGCAACAGGTGCAATAATCTTAATCAAATTAATCAATGAAATGCGGCGGACTGGCAAGAGATACGGTTTGGCTACATTGTGTATTGGCGGAGGGCAAGGAATCTCAACAGTTGTGGAGAATTTGATGATCTAAGTAAAAATCAACGAGTTCATTAATTAACCAAGGTTAATAGAAAACTTCGGTGACATTAATCTCCAGAGATTTAATGTCACCGATATAGTGCAGGGGTCACTCCAACGACCATCCGTGCCAGGGGTCTTGAAAAGTAGATATTGTTGTTCGAAAAGTGGACGTTGGTTGTATACTTATGTTATGAAAAGGCTAAGTTCTGTATCAATTTTATACAGTCTATTAACTCCAAACCTTAAAGAGTTTACTGAAAAGTATGAATTATAGAACTTAAATAATTGGCATAGCTTTTGCAATAGTAACAACTAATCAGTTTATGGGAAAGAGGAAGCGTCCTTGTGGCTAATAACTGAATATTTATAATTGTGTCAGTAATGAATAATCTTGTACGGTATCAAGAAACTGGGTGAGATAATGAGCGAAAAAATATTTACCGAACTTCAGCCTGATTTATATTTTGTCCACGGAAAGATGAGTGGTCGGTTTCCTTACTGCAATGGACTAATGATCGATTCCGAGGTAAAGGTTTTGGTCGATACAGGTTACGGCCGTAGCCGTATTGAGAGAATTATTGAATCTGGAAAAGTGGATGTAATCATCAATACCCATTATCATATGGATCATGTTTTTGGCAACAGGTATTTTCCACATGCCCAGATTTGGGCCCATACGTTAGATGCTCCTGCTTTACGTTCAACAGAACAATTTATGGCTTATACCGGATTGAATGGAAGCCTTGGCCCTGATCCCTCTCTTTTTCCAGGAGGTCCTGTAAGTTGTGAAGTTGACAAAGAGTTGGTGAATGGGGAGGTACTGGAGTTTGGTTCCATAAGTTTACAGGTAATTCACGCACCGGGTCATACGCCTGGACATATTGCCCTCTTCGAACAAAACTCTGGGGTGCTATTTTCGGGAGATGTCGATCTATCTCCTTTTGGGCCTTGGTATGGCAACCTTCGCTCGGATTTGGAGATATTTATTGAATCCATCCTTCGGCTCATTGATTTAAACCCAAAAGTATTGGCAACAAGCCATAGTGGGATTGTCACAGACAATATCACCGAAAGATTAAGAGACTACTTAGCGAAAGTTGAACTTCGAGACGAACAGATCCTGCATTATTTGCGTGTTCCCCAGACGTTAGAAGAATTAGTGAATCAGAAAATCATATACCATCGCTTTCCAGAACCTCAACGGCTTTATCGTTTTTTCGAAGAGGTTATGATCCGAAAGCATTTGCAGTATCTAATCAAACAAGGAAGGGTCTATGAATTAAATCAAAAATTTAAAGCTTTTGCCTAAAGCAGATGGGATAAGGTCGTCGGCCGTTTCGGACAAGCGAGAAAATAAGACTGGAGGGGGTTTCAATGGCTAAAGCTGCCGTTTCAATTATTAAAGTTTCCGATGTCTATGAATCACTTCAAGAGAGCTTAAGATTAAGCGATGGTCTAGCAGGATTGAATGTGAATGACGGAATCTTGATTAAGCCAAATATCGTTAGTTGGGATTTTGAATTACCGTTTCCTCCCTATGGTGTCGTAACCACCAGTAGTGTAATCAGTGCCTTAGTACGAATACTTGCTGAACATGGATTCAATCATTTGACCATAGGTGAAGGCTCCCTTCCTAAGTTAAGAACTACCGGACATGAAGTCTACGAGGCATTGGGCTATAAAAAACTTCAAGAGCGATATGGAGTTAAATTAGTTGATTTTAATCAGGAAGAGTTTGTACAGATCGATTATGGTGATGGATTCAAGCTAGATATTGCTAAGAAGGCTTTGGAAGCAGACAAGATTATCAATGTTCCGGTCTTAAAAACTCATAGCCAAGCGAAGGTCTCACTGGGAATTAAGAATCTTAAGGGATGTTTAAGTAAAAAGTCAAAACAGTATTGCCACGGTCTAGGGAATGAGGAGCTTAGTCTGACGTTTCCTCGCATTATCGACAAGCTGCCAGTGGCTCTGACCATCATTGATGGTCTATATACCCTTGAAAAAGGTCCTGGTCCCACCGGAAAAGCGTTTAAAAAAGACCTTCTAATAGCTTCACGTGATCCTTTTGCTTGTGACCTCGTGGGAGCAGCCATTCTGGGCTATAATGCCAAAGAGGTGCCGCATCTGACTAATTACGCCAAAAGACACGGGTCTAGTCTAGAACTATCCGACTATGAAGTAACTGGAGAGAGGATAGCAGATCATCAAAACTTTGTAGAACATGATTTTGAGTGGGCAGAAGATAATTCTGGCCCTACCGGTTTCCAAAAGCGAGGTATTACTGGGCTTGCAATTCGTAAGTATGACAGCAGTCTGTGTACGGGATGTTCCGTCCAATTCAATCCCATGTTAATCTTAATCTCTTCTGCTTTTAAAGGGGTGCCGTTTCCAAATGTTGAAGTAATCTGCGGCAAACAGCAGTTAGCCTCAACTGGCTTTGACAATACTGTTCTTTTTGGCAAATGCGCCTGTCATTTAAATAAGGATAATCCTAATATTAAAAAGGCTATCACACTTTGGGGTTGTCCACCTGATTTGGAAAAAATGGCCGAGGAGTTAGGTAAAGAGGGACTCGAATGTGATTATAACGAATATGTGCGTTTCCGACATTACTTATTTGATCGATATAAAGGGAAGGAGGGTTTCAACCTTTCTGACTGGTCGGTGGAGTAGGCATAGATTTCGAAAGAGTTAAGGAGGAAAACAAGATGTCCAAATGGGTACAAGAATACCAAAGCAAACTAGTTTCTCCAGAGAAAGCAGTTAGTGTGGTTAAAAATGGGGATTGGATCCAATATACATTTGCAGCAAACACATTGCCCGTTCTAGATCCAGCTTTTGCTAAACGTATCCCAGAACTTCAGGATATTGTTATTGTTAATGGAATCTCAACTCGCCCCCATGCCATACATATGGCGGATCCTACAGGGGTGCATAGCACTTGGAATTCTACACATCTCACGGCCTTGGACCGAATGTATGCCAAAACAAGGAGAGTGCATTATGGTCCTTTGAAGTACTCAGAAGCCCCTCGATATGTTCGGGAAAACTGTCCTCCCGACATTCTAATGATACAAGTTGCTCCAATGGATAAACACGGATATTTCAATATGGGACCGACTATTACCCATTTTCGAGCGGCAGCAGATATGGCTAAAACGATTATTGTAGAAGTCAACGAGAGTATGCCGTATGCTCACGGGGGATATGGCAATAATCTTCACATTTCTGAAGTTACTTATGTTGTTGAAGGCGGGCATAATGATTTACCACAGATTGGTGAAGAGGAAACAACGGAAGTTGATAAGAAAATTGCAGAGTTTATTCTTAAGGAACTTAGGGATGGAGATTGCCTGCAACTCGGGATTGGCGGGATGCCCAATGCCTTGGGGAAAATGATTGCTCAGTCCGATCTTAAAGACTTGGGAATTCACACAGAGATGTTGTGTGACAGTATGGTGGATATGGTAGAATCAGGACGAGTTACAGGAAGGAGAAAACAAATCGATCAAGGTCGGATGGTCTACACCTTTGCTGCTGGCTCACAAAAACTATATGACTTTATTGATAATAACCCTGCCTGTGCGGGTTATCCTGCGGATTATACCAACGATCGTAAGACAGCTAGTCAAAATGATAATGTGGTATCGATTAATAATTGTATTGAAATCGATCTTACGGGACAAGTGTGTTCAGAATCGAAAGGTTCTCGGATGATCAGCGGATCAGGTGGTCAGTTGGATTTCGCAGATATCGCCTATAATTCCAAGGGTGGAAGAGGCTTCCTTTGTATGTCTTCGACGTATACAGACTCGAAAGGAAAAGTGCATTCCCGCATCAACCCACTCCTGACATTAGGGGCTGTGGTCACAGTTACGCGACCAGTTGTTCATTATGTGGTGACGGAGTATGGGATTGTTAATCTTAAAGGGCAACCAATCTGGGAGCGTGCAGAGAGATTAATCAGCATTGCTCATCCGGATTTTCGGGATGAATTAATTAGAGAGGCCCGAAAACTTGACCTTATGAGATAAAGCACCTGACTCGGCGGAAGGTTAGGGTATGGTTGTATGGTTAATGTACAAGAATGGGCATAAATTGATTTGAATTTGTTTTGTTTATATACATTTAATTAACCCTCTGGAGACTTATAACTGTCTCTAGAGGGTTTTTATTTACAAACACATGTTGGCACTAAAATTGCAACAATATTCAGATAAATGAATATTAAGGGAGGGTTTTTTGTGAATAATTTCCATATTATTGCCAAGCCAGAAATGATCTTTGGTTCCAATACGTCTCTATCAGCGGGTAAACGATTAAAAAAAATTGGGTGTAAAAAGGTAATTTGTGTTTATGACAAAGGTGTGAAGGACGCTGGTCTTACAGATAAGATAATTCAAGCGATTGAGAGCGAAGGCATTGAAGTGGTTCACTATGATGGTGTTTTGCCTGATCCTCCAGATACTGTGGTTAATGAAGCAGGAGAACTCGGCAGAAAAGAAAACGTTGATGGGATTGTGGCCATTGGTGGTGGAAGTTCTATGGATACTGCAAAAGGTGTCAATATCCTATTATCTAACCCCGGCAGCATTACTCAATATGGCATCGGTACTATTTATAACAAGTCTAGAACACCTATGTTTATGATTCCAACTACAGCTGGTACGGGTAGTGAAATGACGAATATGGGTGTGATTACTTCCTCAACTGAGAATCGAAAAATGATTATTCTTGGTGAAGGGTGCACAGCTAATGTTGCGATCTTAGATCCCAATTTGACTATAGCTTTACCTGCTTATCCAACCGCCACAACAGGAATGGATGTCTTAGCTCATGCCTCTGAAGCCTTAACTATTAAACGTAATTGGAATGAATATTCTGCTATGTTTGCGGTAAAGGCAATTGAACTTGTGTTCAAATACCTTCCAATCGCTGTTGCGGAAGGTACTAACATGGAAGCAAGAGAAAATATGATGCTTGCTGCTACTTATGCTGGAATCGCGTTTACAGATGCAACGGTTCACATGGCCCATGGTATTGGTCATGCTTTGGGTGCTAAATTCCACGTTCCTCACGGAGCGGCTTGTGCCATTGCTTTACCCTCCGTTATGAAGTATGTATCTAAAACAGACCCCATAAATGTAAAACGAGTCGGTAAAGCGATGGGATTAGACTTCAAAGACGATGCTGGTTCCGAGGAAATTGGTCAGGCTGTTGCGGATACGATATCTGCACTAAACACAAAAATTGGAATTCCTACGTTGCAAAACCTGAATATTGGCAGAGATTCCTTCCCTTATATTGTAGATTTAGTCGTGATGGACACGACTTACTTCTCTTATCCAATTAAGACAGATAAGCCAAGTATTTTGGCTATGCTGGAAGAAGCCTATCTTAGAGGAGAAAAAAGGGACTGAGGTTCAACCTAATACTTAGAGAATAAAGGGGAAAAAGAGGTGGAAATTATGGAGCAATCCAAGATGCCCTCGCGGTTAAGGAAAGAGGTGATGGAAAGCGGAGACTGTACCCGCTGCGGCCTGTGTGTCGGCTTATGTCCCTACATTAAGACTCAACATGAGCATATTGCTTTCATCCATGATTGTAGCCGGGTCGATGGAAATTGTTACAGAGTTTGTCCTCGCACACAGACCAATTGGGTTGATCTAGACAGGCAAGTGTTTGGAACAGAGCGTACTGATCATGGCTTGGGCAATTACTTAGAAATCTTGTATGCTCGTTCTTTGAATAAAGAAATTACCCGTGCGGGTCAATACGGTGGAGTGGTAAGTACCTTAGCTGCCTACATGGTAGAGAGTGGCCAATCTCAAGGGGCGGTTTTAACAAGAGGAGAGGATAACGGTCCCCCGACACCTTACTTAGCTCGTAACCGAGAGGAGGTACTTGCTTGTGCTGGTTCTAATTACAGTGCCAGTCCTTCACTCTCTATCCTTAATGAAGGGGTATTTGGGGGGCTAGAGGATCTGACGACGGTGGGACGTCCCTGTCAGATCCTAGCGCTCAGAAAGATGCAGGGTTTAACTGATCCATCCCAACACAACCTTAGTGCAAGAAAGGTTAATTTTATGATCGGACTTTTTTGCTTTTGGACTTTGGAGACTGAATTTTATTCATTTCTACAAACCAAAACTGAGGGAGAGAGAATTCTAAGATTGGATATCCCTCAGAACTATCTAGTTGCAACAACTGAAAAGGGGGATGTTCAAGTACCAATTGATGAATTAAGGGCTTTCGTTCGTCCAACTTGTTTACGCTGTTTTGATCCAACAGCGGAATTCGCTGACGTCTCAGTCGGTTCAACTGAGAACGATCCCGAATGGAATACTTTAGTCATCCGAAGTTTCAAAGGACAAGAAATTGTAAATAGGGTATGTACAACGGGGCTCTTAGAAACGAAACCTTACCCCGAGGAACGTCTGCCCTTACTACTCAGCGCTGTTTACAAAAAAAAGAAGCGTGTTTTGGAAGAGTTAAACCAAGGCAAAGGATATGCATATTTAAACTTAAACTCAGATTATGCTAAGGGGATTGAGGAAGGAGGAACCGGTCTATGAGTTTCTTGAGCTTGCAGGTCAATAAATCCGGACGCTCTGTCCTCATGACTGGAAATGAAGCTATTACTAGGGGAGCGATTGAAGCGGGTTTAGGCTATGCTGCCTCATATCCCGGATCACCAACCTCAGAAATTTTAGCTAATTTAGGACGTTTAGCGAAGGAGTATAATTTTTATGCTGAATGGTCCGTAAACGAAAAAGTGGCCATTGAGGAAGCGGCAGCAGCGTCATTTGCTGGGCTGCGTTCACTTTGCATTGTTAAGCAAAATGGATTGAATGTTGCTTTAGATAGTTTAGTCAGTATTTCAATTTCTGGTATTAAGGCTGGAATGGTCCTCGTGGTCGGAGATGACCCAGGTGCACACTCCAGTACAAATGAAGAGGATTCCCGCTTACTTTCCAAAGTGGTTCACATTCCTATTCTTGAACCAAGTACTCCAGAAGAAGCTAAAGAAATGACTCTGGTGGCCTTCCAATTATCGGAGAAATTTAAACTCCCCGTGACTTTGCGCTGTGTGACACGCATTTCCCACGCCAGTGGAAATGTAACCCTTGGTGAGGTAGAGGCGGTGAATAAGGAAGCGATTTTTGCTCAAAAAGACCGTTTTGTCACTAATGCGGCGTTACATCAAATGCAAGAAGTAAAGTTAGCAAAACTACGTCAAATAGCTGATACATTACCGTTTAATACTTATTTCGGACCTCAAAACGCTAAGACAATCATCATAGCTTCTGGACCCAGCACGCTGTACGCGCTGGAGGCCATTGATACCCTAGAAATGGAAAATGAAGTTGGGGTTCTTAAACTAGGGATGACTTGGCCATTGCCAGAAAAATTTCTTTTAGAACATTTAACGCATGCTGAGAAAGTCATCTTTATAGAAGAAATAGAACCTTTTAATGAAGAAAATGTTATGGTGTTGGCTGCTCAGCATATTTCAAAAATTTATCCAATTGAGTTTTACGGGCAGAGATCAGGACATGTGGCTGGGCCTAAGGGGCCGGGAATTGGGGAAATGGATCCCGACAAGGTTAAACAATCCATCGCCAGAGTATTAGGGGTAGATAATAAATCTGAAGAAACTGATGCAAAGTCAAGCGCCAAGTCGGAAACGTCAGATGTTCCAGTTAGAGAAATGGCTTTCTGTGCAGGCTGCCCACATCGAGCATCCTTCTGGGCTATGAAGTCTGCTGTTGCCCTTGACGGACGTAAGGCTGTTATTCTAGGGGATATCGGATGCTACTCTTTAGCTTTGAGACGGACCGGTTGGACCCTGCCGCAAACCATGCATGCCATGGGATCCAGCGCAGGGATTGCTAATGGACTTGGGAAACTAGATAGGTTTAACTTTAAACAACCCGTGATCGCTGTCGTTGGGGACTCTACATTTTTTCACTCCACAATACCTGCCTTAGTTAATGCCCGTTATACTGGAGCACACTTTCTACTGATCGTTTTGGACAATGGGACGACAGCCATGACGGGTCATCAACCACATCCAGGAATGAGCAAAAATGCCATGGGAGAAATCGTAGAGGGTCTCCAGATTGAAGAGGTCGTAAAGGGACTTAGAATTCCTGTAGTGACCCAAGATCCTTTCGATTTACAAGGAACAACTACAGTTGTTTTGAAGCTGCTCAGGACGGAGGGAACAAAAGTTTTAGTCCTTCGACAACCCTGTGCCCTAGTGGCTGCCAAAGCATCAACTCGTCCTAGGGTCTATATTAATCAAAAGCAATGTATCGGAGATGATTGTGGTTGCTCACGCTTTTGTAGTACTACCTTTTCTTGTCCTGCGACCATTTGGGACCCTCTCAAGGGAAAGGCAATAATCGATGAAGTTGTCTGCAATCGCTGTCAAGTTTGTGTAAGCTTGTGTCCACAAGGAGCAATCAAGGTTGAGGAGGGAGCTAACTTTGGCCGCTAAAGTGTTAAACATCATTGTCACGGGGGTTGGTGGACAGGGCAATGTTCTAGCGTCACAAGTCATTGCCACAGCCGCTGTGGACAGTGGCTACTACGTTTCGGTAGGGGAGACCTTTGGTGCTTCACAACGCGGAGGCTCTGTCGCAAGTCATATCCGAGTTTCACAAATCAAACCCTGTGGCCCCCTGATTCCACGGGGAGAAGCTGACTTCATCTTGGGGTTTGAGCCACTGGAGACCTTACGAACCTTCAGAGACTTTGGAAATTCGTCAACTCAGGTCATTATGAATAGTCGCCCAAATTATCCTTTGGGAGTTTTGCTTAACGAGGATCATTATCCTGACATTGCTGTTTTAACGGGTGGCCTTAGAAGAAAATCGCAAAGGCTTTGGGACTTAGAGGCAACAGAACTTGCAGTAGGTCTAGGCCTACCAGTGGGTACGAATATGGTAATGACAGGTGCTTTTGCTGGAGTGTATGCCTTGCAAATTCAGTTGGAGACTTATGAGACTATACTGAAAGGAATGTTCGACAGGGAGATCCTAACCTTGAATCTAGCTGCCTTTCGGGCTGGGGTCAAAGCTGTAACTATTTAATAATCCGTTAGAAAGCAGGGGAGTGGATAGAAATGCCTGGTTTAATTCGGGACTTAGAAGCACTGCTTGATCCCCGACGGGTGTTTTCCCAGCCGGAAGATTTGCTAGCTTATATGAATGACGCTACCCATAAGCGGGTTATGCCTGCTGTAGTGGTACAACCCGTTACGTCTGCAGAAATCTCCCGTGTCTTAAGCTACGCCAATACTCATCGAATTCCTGTCGTACCGCGAGGGGCAGGGACCGGTCTTGCCGGGGGAGCTACCCCAGGGACAGAAAGTATCGTCATCGATTTAAAAGGGCTAAGGCAAGTAATTGAGGTTGATAAGCAAAACCTGACGGCTACGGTAGAATGTGGGGTTGTGACCCAAAAGTTTCACACCTTGGTGGAGTCAATGGGATTGTTCTACCCACCAGATCCACAAAGCATGCTGGTCTGCACGATGGGCGGAAACGTTGCCACGCGAGCTGGTGGACCACGGGGAGTCAAATATGGAACGACTAAGGATTATGTCTTAGGAGTGAAGGCGGTTTTGCCGGATGGGGAGATTATTAGTTATGGAGGTAAATCTGTCAAGATGTCTTCAGGGTATGACTTAGCTCGACTCTTAACGGGTTCAGAAGGTACCTTGGGAATTATCTCAAACGTTACGGTCAAGTTGCTAACCTTGCCGGCCTGTCGTCAGACAATGGTTGCTGTCTTTGCAGAATTAGAGGCGGCCGCAGAAGCGGTTTCGGCGATCATTGCCGCTGGAGCTGTGCCTTCAAGTTTGGAGTTGCTGACAAAAAGTTCCCTGGAAACAATAGAGGCCTTTATGCCATTAGGGCTGCCTAAAGATGCAGAAGCCTTCTTGTTAATTGAGTTGGATGGACATGAGGAAAAAGTTAAGGAAGAGACCCAACAGATTAGGGCTATCTGTCAAAAAAAGGGGGTAACAGAGACGAAAATTGCTCGTGATGCTTCAGAGGCAGAACGTATGTGGTTGGCCCGACGAGTACTTTTTCCCGCCACCGCTCGCCGTGCCCCTAACATCTTGATCGAGGATGCAACTGTTAATCGTACTCAGGTTCCGGCTATGGTCCGAGCAATTAAAAGAATCGCTGAACTTAACCACTTGGTTATTGGGGTATCTGGTCATGTCGGGGATGGGAATCTGCATCCTGGAATTTTGACAGACAGAAGTGATCCAGAACTTATGCGTCGAGCGGAAAAAGCTATGGGTGAAATCGCTAAAGAAGCGCTGAACTTAGGGGGAACATTGTCTGGTGAACATGGCATTGGATATTTAAAAGCGCCCTTTCTGGAATGGGAATTTCAAAGCGCTGGTGTTAACCTAATGCGGCGGATCAAGCATGCTTTCGACCCCAATGGGATTATGAATCCTGGTAAAATATGGGTAGATGGCGGTGAGACTCATGTATAGGCTTAAAGACTATGCCAAAGAGATCAATCGCTGTATCCAGTGCAACTTTTGTCTGGAACACTGCCCTGTTTATATTGAAGATGGTTTAGAATCCAGTGTAGCTAGGGGTAGATTGAATCTCATACAAGCCCTACTCTTGGAAAAAACCCTTATTCTAAGTGACCGAGCTGGAGTACTGCTTAATCGCTGTCTTCTTTGTACCAACTGCACCCAAGGATGCCCAAGTGGAATCCCGGTCGATGATATTGTTATTACTGCTCGGGTGGAACTACAAAAGAACTATGGCTTAGGGAGGGGAAAAAGTTTTCTTTTACGACAAGTGGTAAATCGCAGCCATACAACCAATCTTGCTACCAAGGCCTTGTCCTTGGCCAGGCGTTTAAATATGGTTCCTGAGGAGTTTCCCGAAGTTGCCAGTCCATCGTTTGAACAGCGTGTACCCTCTATCGTTAAGCCTGAAGGAGAAATTCGTGGTAAAGTCGGTTACTTCATTGGCTGTGCTACGAATTACCTTTATCCCGAGATAGGGGATGCCGTAATTAAGGTTTTAACCGCTCTTGGGTATGAGGTTGTTATCCCAGCCAACCAGCATTGCTGCGGAATACCCGCTCTTGCCCACGGTGAACTTGGGGCAGCGCAAGAAGCTGTACGCTGGAATGCGGATTTGTTCTCTAAATTAGACGTGGATGCAGTCATTACAGATTGTACTTCTTGCGGGTATATGTTAAAAGTAAAAGCTGCTAAAACACTGGAGAATAATGACCCCTGCCAAAGTAAGGTGGCTTCAGTGGCTGAAAAAGTTGTGGAGATTACTGAGTTCGTTACTCGCGAGGGGTTAGGGCATAATCTTAAATTGATTCTAGGAGAATCTAAGGATCTGGAAAGGATGGATGTAACCTACCATGTGCCCTGCCATCGGGCGTGGAGCCCTAATCTAATCCAGGCACCTCGTAAACTGATTTCCATGCTGCCAGCGGTGAGCCTTACGGAAATGAATGAACCTCAACGATGTTGTGGAGCTGGAGGATCCTTCTTCGTGGACCATAAAGATTTGGCAGAGTCCATCTTAGAGCGCAAATTGAAAAATATTCAGAGTACTGGAGCAGATGCCGTCATGACCCAATGCCCCGCTTGCCGTTATTATCTAAGAGGCGGTCTAGAAAAACAGATGCCTGTCTTCCATCCCTTAGAATTATTGGCTAAGGCTATGCACCTTATGTAGGGAATGAGAGGAGGTCCATATGAGCTATTCGCTGAAAAATGTTCGAGCTAAAGTAAACGATGGACTTAAGGATACGTCATCCTCTATGGCTCGTCGAAGAATTTCTCGGTTTTTAGGACCGGCTAAGGTTAAAGCTGTGAAGAACTTTCCTCTAGCTGGTCCTCTGCACCGCCAGACAAAAACACAGGCCATAGCTAATTTGCGTGAAAGGCTTGAAGAAGCCATACGGAATTTAGAGGACAATGGCTGCCAGGTTTTCTGTGCTCCTACCTCGGCAGAGGCAATTGCCTATGTTCAGAAAATTATTAAGCCCGGGAGTATGGTTGTCAAAGCCAAGAGTAATGCGGCTAAAGAAACGGGTGTTATAGAAAATCTTCTAAAAGATGGGGTCTCAGTGGTTGAGACTGATATGGGAGATAGGATTTGCCAGCTTGGAGAGATTCCGGCAAGCCATCCCCTAGGACCAGCTCTTCATGTACCAGTCGGCAAAGTAGCAGAACTATTTAGCCTGGAATCAGGTCATGCTGTTGCACCTGACCCCACGAGTATTGTCACCGCTGCAAGGGGCTTATTGCCAGACTCATTTTTCAAAGCGCAATACGGAATAAGTGGTGCTAACGCAATCGCTGCCGATACAGGGTCAATTATTCTTACTGAAAACGAAGGGAACATAAGATTATGCACGAATTTACCACCCATTCATATCGTCTTTGCAGGGATCGAAAAAATCGTACCAACTTTAGAAGAGGCCGTCCATGTTTGTCATACTGCCGCCCTGTATGGAACTGGGGTAAGCGTCGGAGGATATATCAACATTGTAAGTGGACCTGGGCGGAATTCCTTGGATGGGCCGCAGGAGGTTCATGTTATTCTCTTGGAAGAGGGCCGCTGGGAAGCAAAACGTGCAGGATTTGAAGAATCTTTAGCCTGTATTAATTGCGGTGCTTGCTTAAATAGATGTCCGGTTTATAAAGAGTTAGGGGAACAATATGGCTATAAATATTTAGGTGGAATAGGAATCATTCATACTGCTTTACGTGACGGCCTAGAAAAAGCAGCAGAAAATGGCCTTTCGCTTTGTGTCGGCTGCCGTCAATGCATTGATGCCTGTCCTGGAAGTATTCCTATCCCAGATTTAATTCAAAAGATTCGTCAGCGTGTAGTGAAAAAGTACGGTTTAGGGCGACAAAAAAAGCTTATTCTGAAAACCCTTTTCCGTAAAAGAGGTTCTCGAATATGGCGCTGGGGGCAAAAACTACAACCATTGGCTTTTAAGAAGGTTGACAATGAAGAGGGTTATCAGGTCCGCTTTTCTTGGATGGGAGTGGATCCGAATCGATTAATCCCTGCAATCAATGAAAAGCCAGTCTTCACCTTTCTGGAGGAACAATCTGATGCCGTTCTTGGAAAGGATCGTGTTGCATACTTTGCCGGGTGCCTTAATAATATGATCTTTTCAGAGGTGGCTGGGGCAACATTAGAAGTGCTTAGGGAACAAAACCTAGATGTGTTTTTTCCAGCTGAACAAGTATGTTGTGGCTATCCGATGCAGGCTGCTGGGGAATTGGAGATGGCTAAAGAAGTGGCCAGATGGAATTTAGAGGTGTTCTGTACTGGCACAGTCGATAAAATTATTGTGGATTGTCCAACGTGTGGAACAGCATTGAGAGGATATGGGAAGCTGTTAGAAGAGGATCCAGATTGGGGAGGATTGGCAAAAGGATTTAGTGAAAAGATACGGGATATTTTCGAGTTTCTAAGTAAAAAGAACTTGGGGCTGAAGGAGATTCATCAATCATTAGAATACAAGGTTAGCTACCATCAACCTTGCCACTTAAGGTATCTAGGGTTAAATCATGCTCAGGAGATATTGAGTTTAATTCCTGGTGTTAACCTTGGCTCATCAGGGGATGATGAGGCCTGCTGTGGCTTTGGGGGGATGGTAAGCCTGGATCATTACAACCTGACAACCAGCATTGCTAGTCGTAAGATTGAACTTACACCTAATGGGACTGAGATCCTTGCCACAGCTTGTCCTGGATGTATGATTCATTTGACGGATAGGTTATACCAGCAAAATAAACCTATTAAAGTAAAGCATGTTATAGAATTGTTGGCTGATGCCTATCGAAGAGGAAGGGAGTGAGTCTAGTGAACCAGGCGATGGGAGGACCAAAGTGCGACGAGTACCATTGTAATGTAAATAAGAGTTTTGCCAAATTAGAAGGATTTTGCTTGAAGAATCAAGAGAACCTAAAAAAGAAAGCAATTCAAACCTTAGAAGGCCGTGGTTGTCACGTATTCTTAGTTTCCAATGCCGAGAAAGCAGTCGACAAAATAGCCGAGATAGCTCAATCAGGTAGAATAGTTACTTGTCACGACCCCCAGATAGAAGCGCTCGGTATACACGAAATATTGCAGAAAAGAGGAGTGAGGGTACAAGGTACGAATGTGGAGGGGTTTGAACGTGGTGAAATAAACGACGTCTGGTTGAAGATGCGGCAAGAAATTGCTGAGTCTGCTTTTGGCTTAACTGGGGTTCAGGCTGTGGTAGCCAATCACGGATCGTTAATGCTCATGGATGAACGGGGCAGTGTTCATACCGTATCTTCACTTCCCTATACCCATATTGCTGTGGCAAAAGTCCAACATATCGTTCCTGATTTAGCTGATGCTATGATCGTTGCTCGTTCTGCGTCTTTGGGAAAGACAGATAGGAAACTTGTTCGATATATTTCAATTGTTTCTGGGCCTAGCTCAACGTCTGATATAGAAGGGAAAAATGTTCGTGGGATGCATGGGCCGAAAGAAGTTTATGTTATCCTAGTGGAAGAGTGAGGGGTTGACTTCTCTTTATTTGTGTACAAAGTAAACATTAAAAGAGGATAATTGTATGGAATTTAGACATCGCTTTTCAAGGATTAGGTGTAAATAACTGGATTTAAGTGGCACAAATATTGCATCAACATTATTTATTGGTTTATTTTGAATATTCAAAAGGTTCATAATAAATCAATAAATAGTGTCGTATTATCATGCTTGTAGTCGTACAAAGGGGGGATGAACTATTAAATCTTTGTAATGGCTAAAAGAGTAGGGGGAAGACAAGTAATACAGGAAAAGTGGGAAAGAGGTGCATAATTTTAATGAAACTTATAAAAAATTTATGGCTAGTTCTATCTATAAGTGTTCTCCTAGTAGTCTCAGGTTGCGGCACTAAATCGACTGCCAGTGATACTGCGCCAGCGGCTAGTACTGAGGTCAAAACCGTGAACATTGGGTACACTGGCCCCATGAGCGGGGGGGCTGCGTTATATGGTAAAGACGTAACCGACGGCTTAGATATGGCAGTAGAGGAGATTAATGCCAAAGGAATCAATATTAACGGGCAAAAATACAAAATAAATCTAATTAAGCTAGATGATCAATATATGCCAGATAAAGCAGCTACAAATGCACGTAGGCTCAGAGCTGAGTATGATACCCCAATTATCTTTATTCCACATAGTGGTGGAATTTTTGCTCTCCAACAATTTAATGAGACTGACGGTTTCGGAATAATGGCTTATACAAGTGAACCCAAAATTTCTAAAACAGGAAACAAATTAACACTCCAGCTTCCTCCGCCCAATGACCTATATCCTCACGAGTTTTCCAAAATAGTTATGGATAGATTCGGTAAAAAATTAGCCCTCATTCCCACAACAACCCAATACGGTAAAGATTGGAGCTCAATGATAATTCCTGCTTGGGAAAAGCTTGGTGGAACGATTGTTTCCAATAACCCAGTTGATTATAACAAAGAAGTAGATTTCAATACCTTTATCAGCAAGGCCTTAGCGGCAAACCCCGATGTGTTGTTTATAGGCGGACCGTCTCAACCGACTGCTAAGGTTGTTAAACAAGCCAGACAACTCGGCTTCAAGGGAGGATTTATCGTCATGGACCAAGCTAAGCTTGACCAAATGGCTGATATTGTTCCGATGACAGACCTTGAAGGATCCGTGGGTGTTTGTCCCATCGCCAATTTTGATACACCAGGAACAGCTCCTTTTGTCGAACGGTACAAAGCAAAGTATGCTGGTAAAATACCAGCTTCGGAGCAGACCTATAATTATGAACATATGATACTGCTTGCCAAAGGAATGGAGAAAGCTGGTAACGTTACAGATGCTGCCAAGATTTTTGAGGGCATGAAGGGAGTTATGCCTCTTAGTGACCCCAGCTTGGTCCATACACTTTATGGCATTGGTCTCGGAGGTGCTTCAATGACGAATGGCGCCGGGATCGTTATAGAAAATGGGAAGTTTAATAAACCTTTTGCTATTAAGAATCCATTAAGCCCTTAATAGTATTACAGACTAGAGATTCTATCCGGATAAAGTAATGTCAAGCAGATTTTCCCTGACTTGAATGGTTGGGGGAAATCTGCTTTAACTCCATTGGAACCAAGATAGAATTTTGAGGAAAGGGATGGTAAGTAAATGGGACACTTAACGTTAGCAAAGGATGAAGTGTATTTAGCACTTGCTCAACGGTTAGATAAGAATCCTGTGGGGGCACCGCTCAATCCAACGCTAATGCAAATCCTCCACATCATTTATACACAAACTCAGGCCTTTATTGGGAGCAAGTTTCCGTTGGAAATAACCTCAATTAATCAGTTGTCAACCCTTACAGGCCTTAATCCCATGGAACTTGGGGAACACTTGAATTCCATGGCGGACAAAGGTCTGGTTATCGATTTTATCCGAAATGGTGTTAGCTACTATATGTTGACCCCTCTGGTGATCGGTTTCTTTGAATATACCTTTATGCGCGTGAACGAAACGTTACCGATGCACGAGTTAGCCCAACTTTTCCATGCCTATCATAAAGAACCTGGTGTGGTCCAAGAGTTCTTCGGTTCCAATACGAAGTTTTTTCAGACGATGGCCTATGAAAGTTTATTACCTAATGAGGTTGAAACGGAAGTCTTATCTTATGAAAAGGCTTCTCAAATAATTAGGGATGCTGGTGGTGGTTCTCTAACGATGTGTTATTGTCGACACCAGGCTGCCCACTTAGGTACAAAAACCTGTAATGCTCCAATTGAGGATGTGTGTACTTCTTTAGGGAATGCCTCAGAATGGCTTATTAAGCGCGGATTTGCACGTCCAGCCAGCATGGATGAATTACTAAGGGTTTTAGATAAGACTGAGGAACTGGGTCTGGTGCATTTAGCCGATAATGTTCAAAAAAACCCTGCCTATATATGTCATTGTTGTGGGTGTTGTTGTGGTGTGCTAAAAGCAACTAAGGAACATCGTTTTCTATCTGCGCAACCGAGCAATTTCATACCTCAGATAAACGAGGATCAATGCAATGGCTGTGGGACGTGTGCAAAGAATTGTCATATTGAGGGGATTCAAGTCATGGAAAAAGTCCCGGGAGATAAGAAAAGCAAAAAGGCTAGCTTGATTGAGGACCTTTGCCTAGGTTGCGGGGTATGCGTAAAAAGTTGTAAACAAAATGCCCTAACCTTAGTACAGCGTAAAACGATTTACATTCCCCCGAAGAATAAAAAGGAACAAATGCAGCGGATTGCTTTAGAAAAAGGTAAGTGAATCAGGTTATTAGTTTGGTATGGTTTTTGCAATAGAATTTTTAAAGAATTTTCTAATTATTGCGGGAATAGGACCCCATACTCTGTTGTTAGGTTCCTTCATTGAAGATTTGAGGTCAGACTAGGAGTTCATTAAATTAAAGGAGGGTTATTGAATTGAGAACAAAAGCGCAATATATCGAGGGATTAAGTAAGAAGAATAAAAATCTATATTTTAACGGTGAGAAAATAGATCGGCTTGATGAGCGCCAACAAGGGGCAATCAACGTCATGGGTTTATCTTTCGATGCGGCCTGGGACCCCGCTACTAAGGACCTTTTTACAGCAACCTCCCACATCACTGGGGAAACTATTAACCGCTTTAACCACATTCACCAAAGCGTTGACGACTTGCACAAGAAGCAAGATATGACTCGTATGTTAAGCCACAAGGTGGGAGGGTGTATCCAACGGTGCATGGGTGTAGACGCCGCTAACGCCATTAATGCAGTGTCTTACGAAGCACAGAAATCCCCTGATGCCAAAACCGCATATCATGACAACTGGCTAAAGTGGCTGGAACGCTTTCAGAATGAAGACTTAGTAGCTAGCTGTGCACAGACAGACGTCAAAGGTGAGCGCCTAAAACGCCCAGCGGAGCAGACTGATCCAGACATGTACGTGCACGTTGTCGAAGAGCGTAGCGATGGGATTATCGTCCGAGGTGCAAAGGTTCACATTTCTGAGGCTTCAATTTCCGATGAGATTCTAGTAGTACCAAACAGGGCACTAAAAAAAGGTGAAGAAGCCTATGCAGTTTGCTTTGCAGTTCCTTCAGACTATGAAGGTATTAAGCAGGTTGTCCATTTACATGGTAGTCGTAAGCGTGATCACTTTCAGAGGGGAATTGAAGTAGGCTACACAGATTCGTATATCATCTTTGACGATTGTTTTGTTCCTTGGGAACGTGTGTTTCTCTGTGGGGAAACCCAGCATGGTGGTCTAACAGCTCTGTTGTTTGCCCTCTTTCATAGGCACTCCTACTCTGGCTGTAAGCCAGCCACACTTGACTATGTCATCGGTTTGGCGGCTCTGGCAGCAGAAATTAACGGTATTGAGAAGACTCCACATGTGCGCGAACTGTTATCTAAGCTAATTATGACGGGTGAACTCGGATACGCAGCCGGCTACACGGCTTCAGCTCTAGGTAAGCCGGAAGTCTACATGCCCGGCATGGGTCTTGTACCCTATGGACCTGGGAACTATATACCAAATTCTATCTATGCCAACGTCGGAAGGTGTCTAACTGGTGAGGCAGTATTCCATGAACAAGAGATCCTTTGTGATATCGCAGGGGGTTTGCCTGCAACCTTCCCCTTTGAAAAAGATTTAGCCAACCCTGAAACCAAACATTTGTTGGAGAAGTATCTCAACCGGAACCCGAAAATCCCCATTGAGGAGCAAATTAAATTTTGGATGACGTTTATTGACTTTGGTCTGTCTGGATCTGCAGGAACTGCCCAATATGGTGCATATCATGGTGGTGGTTCTCCGATCATGGAACAGATCGCTATTACTTCTCAGTATGACATAGAGGCCAAAAAGGATATTGTAAGGGCTATTGCTGGAATGACACCTAGGTCGAAAAAGCAGTAATACGATAGACTCTCAATAGGTTTCAGAGGGGGTTATAAAGTGACTTGGCAACCCGAGGTTGACGAATTACACAAACGAGAACAATTAGCTAAACTAATGGGGGGAGAAGAGCGGGTCGCTAAACACCGAGCCCAAGGTAAGTTGACGGTGAGAGAGAGAATCGACCAACTCCTTGATCAAGGTACGTTTCACGAAACAGGGGCTCTGGCTGGTAAAGCAATTTATGAGGATGGCAAGATGACGGATTTCCGTCCAGCTAATTTTGTCCTGGGTACGGGTCGTATTGAGGGGCGTAAAGTTGTGGTTGGAGGGGATGATTTTACCGTACGCGGGGGAGCTGCAGACGGGTCAGTCCGAGGTAAACAGGAGTATGCAGAGCGTATGGCTCATGACCTTAAAATTCCTATAGTTCGTTTTGTGGATGGCACTGGGGGTGGGGGAAGCGTTAAATTTTTGTCCAACGAAGGGTATACTTATGTCCCAGTGAATCCTGCTTGGGACTTGGTGGTTGCAAACCTTGGTCGTATCCCAGTGGTAGCAGCCTGTCTCGGATCAATAGCGGGATTAGGCGCCGCTAGGGTCGTTACCTCCCACTTCTCAGTGATGGTGGAAAGTAATTCCCAGGTGATGGTGGCGGGTCCGCCTGTTGTAAAATTCGGGACAGGAGAAGAATTAACGAAAGAGGAACTTGGAGGGGTCCTTGTTCACAGGGCCAGCGGGGTTGTCGATAATGTCGTTAAATCAGAACAGGAGGCTTTTCAACAAATTAGAACGTTTCTTTCCTATTTGCCGTCCAATGTATGGCAGCTTCCGCCCGTTATAGCTTCAACCGACGATCCTCAGCGTAAAGAGGAAAAATTACTCGCTGTAATTCCGCGCAATCGAAGGCGACCCTATAAGATCAGGGAAATATTGCCCATGATCTTTGATCAAGGCTCTTTATTCGAAATGGGACGTTTTTATGGTGCCGGTACAGTGACGATGCTGGCACGCTTAGAGGGTCATCCAGTAGGTGTAATCGCCCCTGATCCCTTTATACGAGGTGGAGGGCTTACTGATAAGGGAGCCGACAAATTAGAACGCTTTGTAGACCTTTGCCAAACATTTCATTTGCCCATTGTTAATCTGGTGGATCAACCTGGAATGGATATAGGTTTGAATGCCGAAAAACGAGGGACAATTCGAAGAGGTGCTCGAGCTATAGCTGCTATCTACCAAGCTACAGTGCCTATGCTTGAAGTTATATTGAGACGAGTTTTCGGTGTTGGTGGAGCAGGTATGATCAATGGGCACGCTCTTCATTTGCGTTACGCTTGGCCTTCGGGTGACTGGGGCTCCCTTCCTTTAGAGGGAGGAGTTCAAGTGGCCTATCGGCGGGAGTTAGAGGCCAGTCCAGATCCAGAAGCTCTGCTTAAAGAAATTATGGCTGGCATGGAATCCGTCCGTTCACCGTTTCGCACAGCCGAAGCTTTTGGTATTGAGGAGATTATTGATCCTCGTGAAACTCGACCACTTCTTTGCGAATGGGTGAGAGATGCTTATGCCCTATTGCCAGAACTATTGGGGCCCTACCAACATGCCATGCGACCATAATCAGAATAAGCGCCGTGTGGGATTATAAAGAATATGTCCAACTATTAAAATCAATGGGAACAAAAGAACTAATTTAGGAAAACCTGATTAGTTCTTTTCTTTTGAAGCGCACTCATTGTATACATTGAACACAACGAATTAGAGAATTGTCTACAAAGTAAATAATATTATTCATTTGTGAGGACTTAATTATCGATAGGACTTAGGCTTGCAATTGTTTTCTGAGTGGCACAAATATTGCAGTTGAAAGTCAGAATATTCACAAAAAAATTGTAGCAATTAGTTTAGCTTAACAATATCTAATTTATAAAAGGATAGTGATGCTAAATGTTAACTAACCACTTGAAGTATTGGCCAAAGCGCTTGGCTACAACTCTGCCAGTTCCAGAGACCAGTGTTTATGATAACCTTGCGGTATCAGCCAGAAGGTATCCTAATAAAACTGCAATTCACTACTATAGTGGTTCCATAACATACCGTCGCTTTAAAGAAGAAGTAGACGCCCTGGCAGGGTTATTACAGCAACAACTTGGGGTAGCCAAAGGGGATAGGGTAATAATATTTATGCAAAATTCTCCCCAGTTTATCATTGCTTACTATGCAATCCTGCGGGCCAATGCTGTGGTAGTACCAATTAATCCCATGAACATTACAGAGGAACTTGCTATCTATATTGAGGATAGTGAAGCTAAAATTGCCTTTGTAGCTCAAGAACTCTATGATCAGGTGGCTCCTTTACCACAGCGTACTCCTTTGCAGCATGTAATCGTTGTAACCTATAGTGACTATTTGGAAAAGGACTATGATCTTCAGATTCCGCCCGAAGTGTTAGTGCCTAATCGAACCTTTGCTGGTGATGTCATTTATTGGCGAGACGCAATAGCCTTAGGGTTGGAACCTGGTCCACACTTATTAGGTGCAGAGGACATGGCGATATTACCCTATACCTCTGGAACAACAGGGAAACCTAAGGGGTGTGTTCATTCGCATCAAAACCTGAACACCAACACCGTTAGCTCTGCCGCTTGGCGTGACCTGACTGTCAGCAGCGTTACCTTAACGACCCTACCGCTATATCATGTCACTGGTATGATGCACAGCATGAATGCACCCATTTTTGTCGGTAGTACCATAGTTTTGATGAGTCGCTGGAACAGAGACTTGGCGGCAGCATTGGTCCAACGCCATGGTTGTACGCACTGGACCAATATTTCAACCATGGTCGTAGATTTCCTCGCAAACCCATCCTTATCGAACTATAATGTGAAATCTCTCTTAAGTGTTGGTGGTGGTGGGGCACCTCTGCCAGAGGCTATCGGTGAAAAACTGTTTCGACTGTTAGGGACCCATTATACGGAGGGTTATGGACTTAGTGAAACTATATCACAAACCCATATGAATCCACCGGAACGACCAAAATTACAGTGCATTGGAATTCCAATTTTTGATGTTGACGCAAGGGTGATAGATCCAGATACCTTGCAAGAATTAGGGCCCAACGAACAGGGAGAACTAGTCATAAATGGCCCGCAAATGTTAAAAGAGTATTGGCGCAGACCGGAGGAAACAAAAAAAGCCTTTATTGAGCTAGAAGGTAAAAAGTTTTTGCGTACTGGAGATATAGCTAGGTACGATGAGGAAGGTTATTTCTTCATGGTAGACCGGGTAAAACGCATGATTAATGCTTCTGGCTTCAAAGTCTGGCCGGCAGAAGTAGAATCCGTTTTATACAGGCATCCAGCAATTCAACAAGCCTGTGTGATTGGAATACCGGACCCACATAGAGGTGAGACCGTTAAAGCCTACGTAATCCTTAAGCAAGATGAGCGCGGTGAGTATTGCGAACAAGACATCATTGAATGGGCTAAGGAGCATATGGCGGCTTACAAATATCCTCGTCTCGTACAATTTGTTGATAGCTTCCCTATGTCTGCCAGTGGCAAGCTTCAATGGCGTAAACTCCAAGAAGATGAACTGAAAAAGATAAAGCGTTGAATTTACTCGTTAATTTGATGGTTTCTTGAATTAATATCAAAATAGCAGAGGAGGATTTCAGAAGTGAACTTAACAATGAGTCCAGATGATCAAATGTATCGAGCAAAATTTCTGAATTGGCTTAAAGAGAATATCCCTACCGAAGTTGCTTGGGCAGAAGAGGATATATCAGAAGACTGGCAAACCCAGGCGGAAATCTTTCGAAACTTCCAAAGAAAACTGTTTGATGCGGGATATGCTGGAATACATTGGCCTAAAGAATACGGAGGGCAAAGCGGAACCCTAATGCAGCACATTATTGTAACTGAGGAGTTAAGTGCTAATTATCCATGGAAGATGTTCGACAGTCTTTCCGTGGGATTAGTTGCACCAACGTTACTTTCACGTGGCACCGAGGAACAAAAAAGAGAATTTATTCCCAAAATCCTCTCTGGTGAGCACATATGGTGTCAGGGATTTTCAGAACCTAACGCTGGGTCAGATTTAGCTAATTTAAGTACTTCTGCAGTTCGTATGGGAGATCGATATATTGTAAATGGTCAAAAAGTATGGACAAGTATTGGGCATTTGGCAGATTATTGCATTTTGGTAGTAAGAACTGATCCCAAAGCCAGTAAGCATAAAGGTCTAAGTTATCTGCTGGTTGATATGAAGAGTCCTGGAGTTACAGTAAGGCCTATAAAACAAATAACAGGTGAAGCAGAATATAACGAGCTTTTTTTTGACAACGTTGAGGTTCCTTTAGACAGACTAGTGGGTAAAGAAAATGAGGGTTGGTTAATCGCGATAACCACCTTGATGTTTGAAAGAATTATGAATGAGGTTAGTATCTTGCCAAAGCTCCAAAAGTCCCTTGATAGGCTGATAGACCTTGCAAGTAATACTATCCGTAACGGTCAGGTTATTATTAAAAACCCAGTTTATCGGCAAAAGATTGCACTGTTACAAGTAGATGTAGAAGTTATGCGCCTGAACCAGTACAGGAACCTAGCTACCCTACTAAAAGGAGAAATGCCTGGTCCAGAAGGTAGTATCGGCAAGATATTCTGGAGTGAGTTAAACCAACGAATGCAGGAAACCGCTTTAGAGATTATGGGTCCCTACAGTCAATTACTCAAAGGGTCGAAGTTTGCTAAAGATAACGGTAAGTGGACGTTTGATTTTTTGCGAGCTAGGGGTAATACCATTGAAGGCGGTACAACTGAAATTCAAAAGAACATTATCGGTGAAAGGGTACTCGGCCTACCTAAAGATGCAGTTCGCAGAAAGTAAGGAGGAGGAAATCAGTGGATTTTACCTTGACTATAGAACAAGAGATGTTAAGACAAAGTGCCCGAAAATTTTTGAATACAAACTTTACGAGTGATTATGTTCGGGAGATGTGGGAAAACACTCAGGGCTATGAACCAGAGATGTGGACGAAAATAGCTGATCTAGGGTGGATGGGTTTGACTATCCCCGAAGAGTACGGAGGTTTAGGTCTCACTTTTCGGGACTTGGGTGTTATCTTACATGAAATGGGACGGGTCGTTATGCCAGGACCTTTTTTCTCAACGGTAGTATTGGCAACGGAGTTGATCAAAATGGCGGGAAGTGAAGCCCAAAGGTCTAATCTCTTAGAAAAGATTGCCTCGGGAAAGTTAATAGCTACTGTTGCCTTGTATGAAGAGGAGGTTGAGTGGGGAGCGGACGGAATCAAACTTTCAGCAACTAAAAACGGTGAAAGCTATTCTTTACTGGGGACGAAACTTTTTGTGCCAGATGCTCATTGCGCGGATCTAATCATCGTCGCAGCAAGGACTCAAAAACACGTTGACGTAAATGAGGGAATTTCATTATTCCTAGTTGATCCTCAGGCGGAAGGAGTCAAGATTGAACGTTTACCAACCATGGACCATGGAAGGAAACAGTGTGCAGTATCTTTTTTAAATACGACTGTTTCCAGTAATGAGATATTGGGGGAGGTTGGAAAAGGATGGATTATTCTTGAGAAAATGTTAACCCGGGCTAATATTGCCTTAGGTCTTGAAATGCTGGGTGGCGGTGAAAAAGTTCTGGAAATAGCAACCGAGTATTCTAAAGTCAGGGTTCAGTTTGGACAGCCCATTGGTTCGTATCAAGCGATCAAGCATAAATGTGCTGAGATGCTTTTGCAAGTAGAAAGCTCTAGATCTATCGCAGAGTATGCTGCATGGACGGTAGACGGTAATCCTCACGAAGAAAGTAAATCGGCTTCTCTTGCTAAAACCTACGTAGGGAATATGTATCGAAAGGCAGCTGCCGCCACGCTCCAAATACTCGGAGGTATAGGTTTTAGTTGGGAGCATGACATCCACTTATATTATAAGCGTGCGCTGGCTTCTGAAGCTATGTTTGGAGACACTGTGTTTCATCTTGAACATCTGGCTAGTCAGTGGGATTAGATTAGATGATGGAGGGAACTATGAGCGTTTTATTTGAGCCTTATCGTATTAGGAATTTAGAAATTAGAAATCGGTTTGTCAGATCTGCTACGTATGATGGTTATGCTGAACCCAATGGTCATGTATCTGAAGAACAAATCAAGCTATACTCTGATCTGGCTGAAGGAGGGGTCGGATTAATTATAGCGGGTATAGCCTATGTTCATCATTCTGGTCAGGTATCACCATTTCAAAACTCAATCGCAGGGGATGAAGATATATCTAGCTTTAAGAAACTAACAAGTATAGTTCATGAACGTGGTGCCAAAATTGCTCTTCAACTTTTTCACGGCGGGAGAGAAGCAAACTATGTGAAAACAAAAAATAACCTACCCCTTGCCCCGTCAATCATTGAAAATGATCCATATTATTTAGGTCAGCATCAAGCCATAACCGAAAGAGAAATTTGGGAGATAATTCATTCCTTTGGGGACGGAGCTAAAAGAGCAAAGGAAGCTGGTTTTGATGCTGTACAACTTCATGGCGCTCATGCATATTTGTTAAGTCAATTTCTTTCCACGTATACAAACCGAAGACAGGATCAATGGGGCGGAAATCTAGAAAACCGTCTTCGGTTACATTTCGAAATATATAGGGACATTAGGAAAAAAGTTGGCAAAGATTATCCAGTATTCATTAAACTTGGAGTAGAAGACGGTTTTTTGGGTGGACTAGAGTTTAATGAGGGAAAACAAGCGGCCAAACTACTAGCTGATTTTGGATTTGATTCTTTAGAAATTAGTCAAGGTTTAAGGGGAAAACGATATATTGGAACCGAATACAAAACTAATATCAATAGCATTCACAAAGAGGCTTACTATCGTAATTGGTGCCGAGAAATCAAGAACAGTACAGATACTCCTATCATGATGGTCGGTGGTTTAAGAAGTTTTTCTCTTATGCAGGAGATTGTTGAAAGTGAAGAGGCTGATCTTGTTTCGATATGCCGGCCCCTTATTTGTGAACCAGGACTCATTAATGCCTGGAACACTAATCAAACCAAGAAAGCAAAATGTATGTCCTGCAATAAATGTGTCGATGCAATTTTTAAAGGAAAGTCAATTCAATGTAAACATGGGTTTGAAAGATAACATTTGAAGATAAGCAATAAAAGAAGGACTAAACATCTGTTTGGTCCTTCTCTCTGTTTAATGCGTAGATGCTAAGCCTTTTCAATAATCGTCATCTATATGTACGCATAGAAATGTGCGTATAGTTATACATAAATAGTCTTAAAGTGTATAGAGAGTACACATATTTTTGATTAATAGTAAGATATAGGTAAATAACGAATGGAATAAAACTTGCATACAATAGTCAGTGTATTAATAATATTCAAATAATTCAGACATGAAAGGGGGAAAAGCAAAGACATAGACAGTAACGGTTAATCACTTTTTAAGGTGGTAAAAAAAGAAAGAGGTGCAATAAATGAACCGTAAGAATTGTATAGGTCTAGTAATTACCCTAATCATACTGTTGGTTATTACAGGGTGTAGTACCAAAACTGCTCCTATTAGCACCACCTCCTCTACTAGTATGGAGATAAAGACGATTAACATCGGTTATACTGGGCCCTTAAGTGGCGGCGCTGCATTATATGGTAAAGATAATACAGATGGATTGGATATGGCTGTAGATGAAATTAATGCCAAAGGAATGATTGTCGGTGGACAAAAGTATAAACTCAATTTAGTTAAATTAGATGACCAATACTTACCAGACAAAGCTGCGACAAATGCACGAAGATTAAAGGCGGAGTACAATACACCTGTCATATTTACACCACACAGTGGGGGTGCTTTTGCACTTCAACAATTCAATGAAACTGATGGATTTTTGCTCGCGGCTTACACCAGCGAACCGAAAGTTACTTCGGGGGGGAATAAATTAACACTTCGAATTCCTCCCCCTTATAGTCTATATCCAGAAGAGTTCTCCAAGAAAGTAATGGAAAAATACGGTAAGAGAATTGCGTTAATTCCAACCACAAGTCAATATGGAAAAGATTGGACTTCAGTGCTCCTTCCGACCTGGGAAAAGCTAGGTGGTACTGTTGTAGCTAATAATCCAGTGGACTATAATAAAGAAGCTGATTTCAATACCTACATCAGCAAAACCTTAGATAGTAAGCCAGACGTATTGTTCGTAGGTGGGCCTTCCCAACCAACAGCTATGGTTATTAAACAAGCAAGACAACTAGGGTTCAAGGGTGGATTTTTAGTCATGGACCAAGCCAAAGTAGAACAAATGGCTGAAGTGGTTCCTTTAGCAGAATTGGACGGAGTTGTAGGTGTTGTGCCAGTCTATCTATACGAGGGTCCAGGTACAAAGGCCTTTGTGGATCGATTCAAAGCTAAATATAATAAAATACCTGCATGGGAACCTACTTGGAACTATGAAGTCATGATGCTCGTAGCGAAAGGGATTGAAAAGTCTGGGAGCGTAACGGATGCAACCAAGATTTTTGAAGGAATCAAAGCTTGCATGCCTTTTGATGATCCTAATCTCGTTGTTCCCTTACCTGGAGTCGATGCAGGTGGAGGCATGTTGACAGATGGAACAGGGATCATGGTAGAAAACCAGAAATACGGCAAGCCATTCTCGATTAAAAACCCAGCGGCTAAGTAATTCCGATTTCATTATTTACAAAATCTTAGAACTAAAATAAAGACCAGAAATTTTGAAAGGGCGTAATGAAAATGAGTCTTTACGCCCCTTCTTGTTGGTTGAAATATCATTCTTCAGAGATTGAAAAACATGTATAGTATTTACACAAAAGTTTGAAAATTCTGTACTGATTTCATACACCAATAATATGTTTCCGAAGTCGGCATTACGTTATTTATAGGGTTTAAAGAAGACAAATGCGAATGGCATAAATCTTGCAATTTATATTATCAGAATATTTAAGAATATTTAAAAAGAGGTGATGCCATAAGATTATTTACCTATTAAAACTGTTAGAATTTTATCGTGCAAAGTGGGCTATAGACCGGGAAAAAGCAAAAAATTTTAAGAAAATTATTCAGAAAATTCTAAATTAAAGAATAATGATATTTTCTTACTCGAATTAGATCTGTAGAAAGGAAAAGACGCAGCCTATGATTGGCAAAGAATTAATTGGCCGGGAAAGTGAGCCAGTTTTATTAAAAATAAAGCTTGAGGAAGTGCGTAGGTTCGCAGAGGCCGCAGGAATCCAGTGTAATAACCAAGTGCCTGCAACGTTTGTTGGAACTTTAATTCAGTCTAATATTGGGGGAATCGAGTTACCTATACCCGGAATGATTCATGGAGAACAAACGATTATTTATCATCGACCACTATTTATTGGAGACAGCCTAACTTATAAGCGTCGTGTTAAGGATGTCTATGAACGCATGGGTAAGAGCGGAAAGTTAACTTTTATAGTGATTGAGACCACTGGTCATGATTTTGCAGGGGAATTGGTGTTTACCAGCAGTTCTATCTTAATAAGCCCAGTTCAAGAGGGAGAGAAATTATCAGATAACCTTTAGTATTGTTATCTTAAAAGTATAAATGGAAAAATATATCAGGAGGTTAATAATGGTAATTAATGACATTAAGAAAATTTGTGTTATTGGTGCTGGTAACATGGGTCATCAAATTGCCTTATGTACAGCTTTGGCAGGCTATCAAGTAAGCTGTACTGATATTAGTCAAGAAATGTTGAATAAAGCCGAAGATTTTACACGAACTTATTTGCCCGAGCGGGTTGCTAAAGGGAAAATGCAGCAAGACCAAGCAGACCAAGCTTTCAAAAATCTTCGGTTTACCCAGAATTTAGAGGAAGCTGCTGAAGATGCAGATTATGTAATTGAGGCAGCTGTGGAAATAATGGATATTAAACGGAAGCTTTTTGCTGAACTGGATCGAATAGCTCCACCTCATGCAATTCTAGCCACCAATAGTTCATTTATTGTCAGCTCAAAGATTGCTGATGCAACGCAGCGACCAGATAAAGTGTGCAATATGCACTTTTTTAATCCAGCCTTAGTTATGAAACTTGTTGAAGTTGTGCAGGGACCGCATACCTCCCTAGAAACCGCACAAATAACCTTGGATTTATGTGCGAAACTTGGTAAAATCGGCGTCTTGCTAAAGAAAGAAATCTATGGTTTCTTAGTGAATCGAATTTTATCGGCGCTACATCAAGAGGCCTTATTTCTGGCTGATATGGGAATTGCGAGCCCGGAAGAAATTGATCTGGCAGTAACTAATGCTTTAGGACACCCTATGGGACCATTCCGACTCATGGATTTTACAGGTATCGATCTTTCTTATTATATCGGTATGGAACGATATCGAGAAACCCGTGATCCTAAAGATAAGCCCTCCCCCATAATTATAGAGAAATTTGCTAAAGGGGAATATGGCAAGAAAACAAAAAAAGGTTTTTATTCATATGAGTGATAAAGTGGGAGCCTTAAGGATTGGATAACTAGGAAAAGGGAGGATGAAAGGATGCCGAGAAGAGAGAAACTTTGGTTAAAGAGTTACCCAAAGGATGTTAGATATCATATAGATTATCCTTTTAAATCGCTTGGTCAATTTTTTGATGAAACTGTGGAAAAGATGCCGGACACAACGGCTATGATTTTTGGAAGTCAGACTATTACCTATAAACAGTTCGGAGATCAGGTCAACCGTTTTGCCGGTGCTTTAGCTGGTATAGGTGTTAAAAGAGGGGATCGCGTTGGGCTCATGGGTCCAAACTGTCCTCAATGGGAGATTGCCTTTTTCGCTATACTCAAACTAGGTGCAATTGTTGTGCAAACAAACCCAATGTATATCGAACGTGAAATAGCCTACCAAATGAACGATTCTGGAGCAACGACAATCATTGTTCTAGAGATGATGTATCCAAGGGTTAAGAATGTATTAGAAGAAACTGCATTAGAGCGGGTAGTTGTTTTTAATTTTATGGCACCAGTTATACCTGCAGAGGGGATATATTCATATGATGAATTAATCAAACATGACCCTGTATATCCCAAGGTAGCTATTAATCCCGTCGAAGATCTTGCCGTCTTACAGTATACGGGTGGCACTACCGGTGTATCCAAAGGGGTAATGCTTACTCACTTTAATTTAATCGCCAATACCCTCCAAGTTCTTGAATGGGATCCTAACATAAGGTATGGTCAAGATCGGATTCTCACGATCCTACCGGTATTTCACGTATATGGCATGACAGACTGCCTAAATTTTGCCGTGGCTATTGCGGCTACGCAGATAATTTTGCCGCGCTTTGATGTTGATCAATTGCTTGAAACCATTCGCATCCATAAGCCTACTTTTTTTCCAGGTGCGCCAACTATGTTTATGGCAATTAACAGTCATCCCAAGATCGCCGAATATCGAGAAAGTATCGTGGCGATCAAATCCTGCACAAGTGGCTCGGCACCATTGCCCCTAGAGGTGGCCCAAAAGTTTGCCGAAGTTACGCATGGCGAAGGAGTTTTAGTCGAAGGTTATGGCTTGTCTGAGGCTTCCCCTGTTACGCATTGTAATCCACTCGATCGACCTACGCTTCCCGGCTCTATAGGATTGCCGCTCCCTGATACTGATTACGTAATAATGGATTTGGAAACAGGGGATCATGAAGTCCCTGTGGGTGAAATAGGGGAATTATGTATTAGAGGCCCACAGGTGATGAAAGGGTATTGGCAAAAGCACCTAGAGACGGCTGAAACCCTACGTAATGGTTGGTTGCATACTGGTGATATAGGTAAAATGGATGACGACGGTTTCTGCTATATTATTGACCGCAAGAAAGACATCATAATTGCTGGCGGATATAATATTTATCCCCGTGATATAGAAGAAGTCCTTTATGAACATCCTAAGGTTAAAGAGGTTGTTGTAGCAGGGGTGCCCGACCTCTATCGTGGGGAAACCGTCAAAGCCTATATTGTTTTACAGCCTGATACTGAAGCTGACGAAATGGAATTTATCACCTTTTGCAAGTCTAGGATGGCTGCTTTTAAAGTCCCTCGACATGTAGAGTTTAGAGCTGAATTACCTAGGACTATCGTAGGAAAAGTCTTGCGCCGACAGCTTGTAGAAGAGGAAAAGGCAAAAATTCAGGCAGCCGCAGCCAGCCAATCCTGAGTAAGAACAAGTCCTTCGCAGTGAAACTTAAAATTTACACAACCCTCAAAGATTGGTTTATTCACCAGTCTAGAGGGTTTTTCTTCTATAATTGGCACGGTTATTGCATCTTTGATTAAAATGGGGGGATGAATATGAACATTCAAGACATCAAAAAGGTCTGTGTAATTGGGGCAGGCAGTATGGGTCATCAGATTGCGTTTTCTGCTGCATTAGCAGGATTTAAGGTTAGTTGTATGGATATTAGCGAGGAGATGCTGAACAAAGCTCAAAATTTCGCATACACTTATTTTCCAGATCGAGTTGCTAAAGGAAAATTAACGCAGGATCAAGTTGATCAGGCCATTCATAATTGTTCTTTTACGCAAAACTTAGAGGATGCTGCACGAGATGCGGATTTTGTCATAGAGTCCGCTGTAGAAAAAATTGAAGTTAAACGCAAGCTTTTTGCTGAACTAGATAAACTTACTCTTCCTCATACAATACTGGCGACGAACAGTTCGTTTATTGTCAGTTCGAAGATCGCTGGATTCACTAAACGTCCTGAAAAAGTGTGCAATATGCATTTTTTTAATCCTGCTTTAATGATGAAATTAGTTGAAGTGGTGCAAGGCCCACATACTTCCACGGAGACAGCACAAATTTCGATGGATTTATGTGATAAAATGGGTAAACATGGTGTTTGGCTAAAGAAAGAAATCTACGGCTTTTTAGTAAATAGGATCTTGTCCGCACTAAGTCATGAGGCACTGTTTCTCGCTGATATGGGGATTGCCACTCCTGAAGAGATTGATATGGCAGTTACGAATGCTTTAGGTCATCCCATTGGACCGTTCCGGTTGAAGGATTTTACAGGAATTGATCTTTCGTACTGTATAGCTATGGAACGATATCAAGACACTCGTGATCCTAAAGATAGGCCGTCTCCCTTAATCGTTGAAAAATATGTCAAGGGCGAATGGGGTAGGAAGACGAAAAAGGGTTTTTATTCATACGAATAAAAAAAGTATCGTTATTTTACTTACTGTAACAATTAATTGAATTATAAATCATAGAACCCCTCTACGTCTGATCAATTAGGAATGGAGACACTGTATTTTGTATTATCGAACGTTTTGTCGTTATTTATTGTTCATCCCAGATATAAACGGTTGAATCATTGGTGTTCTTGTGTTAAGTTAAATTATACAAAGTAAATTAAATAATAGAGCAAAGGCGCTCGAAAAAGTTTTGTACTTTCTAGTTAAGGTACATTCTTTGGAGAGCGCTTTTTGTTTTATATAATCAATTCGCAACGAAAGGTGAGTAATATGCAAAGATATGGTTTACCAAAGAAACAAGGTCTTTACGATCCAGCATTAGAACACGATGCCTGTGGTATGGGATTCGTTGTGAATATCAAGGGTATGAAGTCACACGACATTATAGATGAAGCCTTAACTGTATTGGAGAACCTCAGTCACCGAGGGGCAAGCGGAGCAGATGAGAATACAGGCGATGGTGCCGGGATTCTTATTCAGATACCTCACGAATTCTTTAAAAGAGAATGTGCAGTATTAGGCTTCGAATTACCGGAAACAGGAAGCTACGGTGTAGGTATGATATTTGCACACAAGTATGACGATTTTAGAAAAACCCAGATGGAAACCTTCGAAAAAATTGTCCAGGAGGAAGGTCAGAAGATCCTTGGCTGGAGGGAAGTTCCTATCGATAAAACGACAGTCGGCGAAGGTGCAAAAGCTGTAATGCCCAGATTTATTCAGGTTTTTATCGAAAAGGATATCAGCCTAGTCAAGGAAATGGACTTTGAAAGAAAGCTTTATATCATTCGAAAAAAAGCCGAAAAAGCCATTGTTCCAATGTGCGAGGATAAGGGAGGGACCTTCTATGTTGCCAGCCTTTCCTCTCGAACCATCGTTTACAAAGGTATGCTTACCGCAGAACAACTTAGAAATTTCTACCTTGATCTTTCCGATCTGGATAATGTATCTGCATTGGCAATGGTTCATTCAAGGTTCAGCACTAACACCTTTCCCAGCTGGGAGAGAGCCCACCCGAACCGATATATTGTTCATAATGGTGAGATTAATACCATTAGAGGGAATGTAAACTGGATGAAGGCGAGACAAAAATGTATCGATTCTTCGTTGTTTGATGATCTCTCAAAAGTCTACCCCATCGTCGACGAGTCAGGCAGTGATTCCGCGATGTTCGACAACAGCCTGGAATTTCTTCACCTTACTGGAAGGTCTCTTCCACACTCTGTAATGATGATGATTCCCGAACCTTGGGAAAAAAATGATCAAATGTCTAAGGAGAAGAAGGACTTCTACCAATTCCATGACTTCTTAATGGAGCCTTGGGATGGTCCCGCTGCCATGGGTTTTACGGATGGTGTGGTCATCGGTGGAGTACTGGACAGAAATGGACTTAGGCCATCAAGGTATTACGTCACGAAAGATGACAAAGTTGTCCTAGCTTCAGAGGTCGGGGTAATTGACATCAAACCAGAAAATATTGAGTATAAAGGTCGGCTGGAACCCGGAAAAATGCTGCTTATCGATACACGAGGGAAGAGAATTATTTCAGATGAAGAAGTTAAGCAAACTGTATCAATGATGTATCCTTATGATGAATGGAACAACCGTCATATTGTTAAGCTTAGTGATCTGTCTGTTGAGAATGTGAAAGAAGAGAGGATAAGAGAAGACCTTATTAAGCAGCAGAAAGCCTTTGGCTATACCTTTGAGGATGTAACTAAAACCATTCAGCCTATGGCAATCGAGGGTATAGATCCTATTGGAGCCATGGGTATGGATTCACCCCTTGCTGTATTATCTGAGAAACCCCAAATGTTGTACCTTTATTTTAAACAGCTCTTTGCCCAAGTTACCAACCCCCCAATTGACGGAATAAGGGAAGAGATAGTCACTTCGGCAAGTATGCTGCTTGGGGATACCGGAAATCTCTTGGATCCTGATCAAAGAAACTCGGCTAGCCTATCCCTTGAGCACCCGATACTAACCAATGAACAGCTTAAAACTATTAAGCAGCTAAACGATGGCAGGCTTAAAGCTGCTACCCTTTCCATACTCTATAACGCCTCAGATGGGGTAAAATCCATGGAAAGGGCCTTAGATAGAGTTTTCAAAGAAGCGGATAAGGCGATTAATGAGGGAGCTAATATTATTATTCTCTCAGACCGGGGTGCTAATGAAAAGCTTGCAGCAATCCCCGCGCTTTTAGCATCCTCTGGACTTCACCACCACCTGATCAGAAGAGAAATACGCACTAACTTAGGAATTGTACTTGAATCTGGTGAGCCGAGAGAAGTCCACCATTTTTGTACGCTGATCGGGTATGGAGTCACGGCAATCAATCCGTATTTGGCGTATGAAACGATTCAAGATCTTGCTGAAAAAGATCTTTTGGACGGACTAAGTTTCCAAGAGGCAAAAAAGAACTTTATTAAGGCTTCCGTTAAAGGGGTACTTAAAGTACTCACCAAAATGGGCATTTCTACCATGAGAAGCTACCATGGAGCCCAAATCTTTGAGGCAGTCGGTCTGAAAAAAGAGCTAATAGATAAGTATTTCACTATGACACCCTCCAGGCTGGAAGGAATAGGACTTGAAGAAATCGCACTGGAAAATCAAATGCGGCATGAGAGCGCTTATGATGAAAGTTCACCCTATACCGACTCTCTGGAAATAGGCGGTTACTTCCAGAGTAAGGATGATGGGGAAATCCACCTCTACAATTCTGAAACCATTTACATGCTTCAACGAGCTTGCAGAGAAGGAAACTACCCTCTCTTTAAGGATTACTCCAAAAAGATCAACGAAGACGAAATCTACAACTTAAGGAATCTTCTTGATTTTAAAGTTAACCCAGGCGACACCATTCCCATTGAAGACGTAGAATCGGTGGAGTCAATTGTCAAACGGTTTAAGACCGGAGCTATGTCCTACGGATCCATTAGCAAGGAGGCCCACGAGTGTCTTGCTATTGCTATGAACAGATTAGGTGGTAAATCCAACACAGGTGAAGGCGGAGAGGACAGCGAACGATTCAAGGTCATGGCCAACGGAGACACGAAAAATAGTGCTATTAAGCAGGTTGCCTCAGGACGTTTCGGGGTTACCAGCAACTACCTTGTGAATGCCCAGGAGATTCAAATAAAAATGGCTCAGGGTGCAAAACCCGGTGAAGGGGGCCAGCTTCCAGGAAGGAAGGTTTACCCGGAGATTGCCAAGGAAAGGCATTCAACTCCAGGTGTCAGCCTTATTTCTCCACCTCCGCATCATGATATTTATTCCATCGAAGATTTAGCTGAACTGATTCATGACTTGAAAAATGCCAACAGAGATGCTCGAATTAATGTTAAGCTTGTTTCTGAAGTCGGGGTAGGGACAATTGCTGCAGGAGTGGCAAAAGGAAAAGCGGACGTCATTCTTATCAGTGGATATGATGGAGGAACTGGAGCTTCTCCAAGAACAAGTATCAGAAACTCAGGACTTCCTTGGGAGCTTGGACTTGCTGAAACTCATCAGACCTTAGTTCTGAACAAGCTGAGAGATAGGGTTGTCGTTGAAACGGATGGTAAGTTGCTTTCAGGTAGGGATGTTGTCATTGCAGCAATGCTTGGGGCTGAAGAATTTGGATTTGCGACGACACCACTCATTGCCCTGGGATGTGTGATGATGAGAGTTTGTAATCTGAACACTTGCCCGGTAGGGATAGCCACTCAAGATAAAAAGCTAAGGGAAAACTTTAAAGGTAAACCTGAGTATGTTGAAAACTTTATGAGATTTATTGCTCAGGAAATGCGTGAAATTATGGCTAGACTTGGCTTTAGGACAATCAATGAAATGGTCGGACGCTCGGATCGACTTAAAACCAAGGAAACAATAAAGAATTGGAAGGCCAAACACTTGGATCTATCCCAGATTCTTTATCAACCCTATGCTGGTGCTGATGTCAAGCGATTCAACACTCAGGCTCAGAACCATATTCTTGAAAAATCAATGGATATAAAAAAGCTTCTTAGGATTTGTAAACCGGCACTTGAGAATCAAAAGCCCATACGAGCTAAACTCCAGATTAATAATGTAGACCGAGTTGTCGGCACCATCATCGGAAGTGAAATTTCTAAGAGATACGGCGAAAAAGGGCTTCCTGAGGATACAATAAAGCTTACCTTTGTAGGATCGGCTGGACAAAGCTTTGGGGCTTTTACTCCGAAAGGACTGTCCTTGGAACTGGAAGGAGATTCAAACGACTATTTAGGGAAAGGCCTTTCGGGCGCCAGAATTGTAGTTTATCCTCCTAAAAAATCTGACTTTAAGCCTGAGAAAAACATTTTGATCGGAAATGTTGCTTTCTATGGAGGAACCTCAGGGGAAGCTTATATCAATGGGATAGCAGGAGAGCGGTTCTGTGTAAGGAACAGTGGGGTAAAAGCAGTCGTCGAAGGTGTGGGTGACCATGGCTGTGAATATATGACAGGAGGGAAAGTTGTTGTCCTAGGTAAAACGGGAAGAAACTTTGCCGCCGGAATGTCTGGTGGAATAGCCTACCTGCTGGACTTTGACGAAGTCAACTGCAACAAGTCGATGGTGTCACTGGAGAAATTAGAATCTGACGTAGAACTTAACGAAATCCACGAAATGATTCAAAAACATGTTGAGTATACCGGCAGCCCTCAGGGCCGTAAAGTTCTTGATGACTGGAAAAACTATTCGCAGAAATTTACCAAAGTCATTCCTATAGACTACAAACGTATGCTTGAGAACATTGATAAGGCTCACAAAGCAGGCTTAAGCGGCGAAGAGGCCTTGATGGCCGCATTTGAAGAGAATTTCAAAGATGTTTCCAGGACTTAAGGGGTGAGGTGGGACTAAAATGGGAAAAGCAACTGGATTTTTAGAGTATAAGAGGATTAATCCGAAGAAACGTTCTCCTGAAGAAAGAATCAATGACTGGAATGAAATAAGATTGCCTCGGGATCCTGAAATCATTAAAACTCAGGGTGCTCGTTGCATGAACTGCGGAGTTCCTTTTTGCAACAGCGGTGTACTGTTAAATGGCATGGCCTCGGGATGTCCCCTGCATAATCTGATTCCAGAGTGGAATGAGCTTATTTATAAGGGTCAGTGGGAAGAAGCTTACCAGAGGCTGACTAGAACCAGTCCTTTTCCGGAATTCACCTCTAGAGTGTGTCCTGCACCCTGTGAAGGTGCTTGTACAGAAGGGCATATCATGGAATCTGTTACCATAAATAGTCTTGAATATGAGATCATTGAAAAAGCATTTGCTGAAGGATGGGTAAAGCCTAGGAAAGGCAAAGTCACAGGAAAGAAAGTTGCTATTGTCGGGTCAGGCCCTGCAGGATTATCGGCTGCTTATTATTTAAACGCCGTGGGGCATGACGTAACTGTCTATGAGAGAAGCGATAGAGTTGGCGGCCTAATGATGTACGGAATTCCCAACATGAAGCTTGAAAAAGGCATCGTGGAAAGACGTTTCGCGTTGCTCAAGGAATCAGGGATCCAATTCGTGCTTAACACTGAGGTGGGCAAAGATATTCCTGCCCAGGAATTGGTTGACCAGTATGATGCAGTTGTACTGTGTGCCGGCGCAACCAAGGCGCGGGGACTAGATGTTAGTGGAAAAGAACTGAAGGGTGTTCATTTTGCAGTCGATTTTCTAGGGGCTAATACTAAAAGTCTCTTAGATTCGAATCTTCAGGATGGCAAGTTCATAAGTGCCAAAGGTAAGAATGTCATTATCATCGGTGGAGGGGATACAGGAACGGACTGCGTTGCTACCTCCCTACGGCATGGCTGCGGGAGTGTGTACCAGTTTGAAATTATGCCAGAACCGCCTAGGCAGAGAATAGATGACTCGAACCCTTGGCCGGAGTGGCCGCAGAAACTTAAGGTGGACTACGGTCAGGAAGAAGCCATAAGCCTGTACGGAAAGGACCCAAGAAATTACCTTATATCGACTAAAAAGATTGTGGGAAATGAGAACAGTGAGGTTAAGGAAGTTCATACCGTGGAAATTGTATGGGTCAAAAATGAGTTGGGAAGAATGCTCCCACAGGAAGTTCCCGGGAGCGAAAAAGTATGGCAGGCAGACCTAGTACTTCTTGCCATGGGATTCCTAGGACCAGAAGATACCCTTGTAAATGAGCTTAAGCTTGAAAGAGATTCTCGAAGTAATGTGAAAGCTGAATATGAGCTTTTTAGGACTAATGTGGATAAGGTATTTACCGCAGGAGATATGAGAAGAGGTCAGAGCCTTATCGTCTGGGCTGTTCAAGAAGGAAAGCTTGCTGCACGTGAAGTAGATAAATACCTAATGGGTAAAAGTATCATTAAGTAACTTGGGTAGAGGGCCTACAACACTAAAATTGGTGTTGTAGGCCCTCTCTTTATTCTACTGGGAAAGTGTCTCGGTAATAGTACTACTCCCCGATTGTAAAGGTGGAAGTAATCTCAGGATTGGTTAAAATCTAAGAAAATTGTAAAGAACACTAGTAAGTGGTAACCTATATACTGTAGTAATTTACGGGGATAGAATGGTATGGAAGATCCAAAAGTGGAGGGCATGAAATGCTAGCTGTGTATAATACCGTCGACAGTAGGATTGTTAAAACGGATAAACTTGAAGAAAAAGGTTCTTGGATAAATATGATAAATCCTACTGAGGAAGAAATTGCCCTTGTTGGAAAGGCGACTCAGATTGAAGATTATTTTATTAAAGATGTTTTAGACGACGAAGAACGACCTCGAATTGAAACTGAGAACAATCAAATATTGGTTATTATTAATGTGCCGATCATTCAAAATGCGACAGTGATCTACGAAACCATTCCTCTCGGAATCATATTGACTGATCGTCATATTGTAACAGTTTGCTTGCAAGATGTTGATGTTCTCAGAGATTTTGTTAATGGTAAAGTCCGTGGAATGGAAACTTATAAAAAGACGCGGTTTTTATTTCAAATTCTTTATAAAAGTGCAACTCTATACTTAACTCTACTGAGAGAAATAGAAAAAAAGACAAACGAAATTGAGTTGGCACTTCACAAATCAATGAAGAATAAGGAATTAATTAGGTTGCTAAACCTTCAAAAAAGTCTTGTTTATTTTACAACTTCCTTAAAATCCAACGAAAAAGTCATGGAAAAAATGTTAAGAACAAAAGGACTGAAGATATATGAAGAGGACCAGGATTTGCTGGAAGATGTCATTATCGAGAATAAACAAGCAGTTGAAATGGCAGAAACCTATAGTAACATTTCAAGTAGTATGATGGATGCCTTTGCTTCAATTATTTCGAATAACTTAAATATGGTCATGAAGTTTTTGGCGTCAATTACGATTATCCTAGCCCTACCCACTATGTTAGCCAGCTTCTTTGGAATGAATGTAAAAATACCTTTGCAGACTTCAGAGTATGGTTTTGCCATCGTCGTAGGGATGTCTGTTATTCTTTGCTTTGGTGGGATTATGTTTCTAACGAAAAAGGACATGTTTTAGACGGATATATTCCATGGCAAGTGTTATAATGGGTCATAACCACTTTACGGGAAGGATCTAATGAGCAATGACTACCATTAAACTATCTGTACGTAGTCTTGTCGAATTTGTTCTCAGACGGGGAGATTTGCAAGCGGGTTCAATTAACCTTTCTCGGGCCCAAGAGGCCATTAAAGCTCATCAATATGTTCAGAAAACAAGCGGAGTTGACTATTTGCCAGAAGTGCCCCTGAGTTATCTTTATTCCGAAGTTCCTAGTTTGAGGGAAGGCAAGGGCTTAAGTGATAAGCTCTTACTGGAAATTAAGGGACGGGCTGATGGAGTCATTAGAAACGAATCGATGGCTTGTATCGATGAGATTAAGACCACGACTCTCGATTTAGAACTTATCGATGAATCCTTTAATAATTTACACTGGGCGCAGGCTCAGTGTTATGCTTTCATGTACGGGATTCAAGAAGGACTAGAAACTTTGGAAGTCCAGCTTACCTATTTTCAGCTTGATACAGCTCAGACTAAGATTTTTAAAAAGAAATTTTCTCTGGATGAGCTAACTGGGTTTTTTATGGGCTTAGCCCAATGCTATTTTAGTTGGGCTTGTCAACTACAAGAATGGGTAATGCGGAGAAACGATAGTATCCGTACTACCCCATTTCCTTTCGATACCTATAGACGCGGTCAGCGAGAATTGGCGGTAGCCGTATATCAGACGATTAAACAAAGTCAAAAGTTATTTGCCCAAGCTCCTACTGGTATTGGAAAGACCATGGGCACCCTGTTTCCTGCCTTAAAGGCTATGGCGGAAGGATTGACAGTCCAGATCTTTTATCTTACAGCTAAAACGATTACTCGAACAGTCGCTGAAAAAGCCCTGTCCGATTTGCAAAAAACAGGGCTGGAAGTTAAGCGTTTGACACTAACTGCTAAAAGTAAACTCTGTTTTCTTTCCGAAATATCCTGCTTGCCAGAGGATTGTCCTTATGCTCGTGGGTATTATGACCGGGTGAGAGAGGCTGTAGAGGATCTATTTATGGAAAGGGCTTGGACGCGACAATTAATAGAGCAATATGCTCGTAAGCATGTGATCTGTCCCTTTGAATTTTCCTTAGAAATGGCAAATTGGGCAGATGTGGTTATTTGCGATTATAATTACGTATTTGATCCAAGAGTATATTTGAGGCGCTTTTTCCTCGAAGGAGGGGAATACACCTTTTTGGTGGATGAAGCACACAACTTGGTGGATCGAGCAAGGGATATGTTTTCTGCTGAGCTAGGAAAGGAATCTTGGTTGAAATTGAAGAAATTGACCAAAGAGGACAACGCCAGGTTAGCTAAAAGTTTAACAAAAGTAAATACAGCCTTAGTCAAAGAAAAAAAGGGCTGCACAGAATCCGAGGGAAGTGGGGAGAGTGTTGGCAAGGAGTTGCCTGGTAAACTGATCCAAGCTTTAAGGCAGTTTATTAAAGAAACCGAATATTTCCTTAAAACTAACGATCAATCCTTTTCTTGGCATGAGCAACTTCTTGAACACTATTTTCAGGCCTTAAGTTTTACTAGAACAGCAGAAAGCTATAATGAGCGATATGTTACTTATAAGTACTTGACAAGAGAGGATTTCAAAGTAAAATTGTTCTGCCTAGATCCCTCTATGCGTCTGAAGGAAGCTTTGGGAAGGGGGCGGTCAGCCGTACTTTTTTCCGCAACCTTGAGTCCAATGGACTACTTCATGAACCTTCTGGGGGGCGAGGAAACATCTTATAAACTCCAGCTCCCCTCTCCTTTTCCCGAGGAAAATCTTTGTCTGCTGATTAATGATCGGGTATCTACTAACTATAAGCTGAGAGCTAAAACCTATGACCAAGTGGTAGAATCGATCTCTGCAGTTATTCTGTGTAAAAAGGGAAATTATTTGGTCTATTTTCCATCCTATCATTATATGAATGAAGTCTATCTAAGGTTTAGCGCTCAGAACCAAGAAGTCGATGTAATTTGTCAAAGCTCCAGTATGGAGGAGGAAGAACGGGAAGATTTCTTAGAAAGGTTTTCACACAATCCACAACGAACGTTAGTAGGGTTTGTACTAATGGGCGGGATCTTTGGCGAAGGTATCGATCTTATTGGGGATAGGCTCTCTGGCGCAGTTGTGGTAGGAGTTGGCTTGCCACAAGTTTGCATGGAGAGAGAAATTATTCGTTCATACTATGAAACAACAAGTTATCTGGGTTTTGAATTTGCCTATCTGTACCCTGGAATGAACAAGGTTTTACAGGCGGTTGGGCGAGTGATTCGAACAGAAAAGGATCGAGGAATTGTGATACTGATTGATGAGCGCTTCTCTAAACAAGCCTATCGAAGGTTATTTCCTAAAGAATGGACAAAAGTTCTCTTAGGTAGAACTAATGATAGTATCACAACCACCATAAAAAGCTTCTGGGTAAATTAAACTAATCCATCGGCATCTTTAATAAACTGTTTTGCTTTATCAAAGACAGACTGGTCGACAATCGCAGCTAAAACAATGTCTCGCCCAGAAATTGGGTTTTCTCCCCCGTCGCTCATGCCACTGGCACTAACATCTGCAGATGCTAAGATCCCAGTATCTCGACCCTCACTTGCACCTAGAGTTAATGTTGCTTGGCTAGATAGTTCACCGGTTCCAGGGCTCGATAATTGGTCAGCACTTCCTAGGGGATACTTGCCAAAACGATCTATTTGTATATCCTCAACTCCTAGGCTTTTCATTTGATCCGCAACTTTATTAGCTTCTTCTGGACTTTTAAAGTAAGCAATAATATTCTTTTCGGCCATCTAAAATTCCCCCCCTTTTATTGTGCTTTAATAGAATTTACTATATGGGTGAAATTTATCCTGGAAGAACCTAAAAGAGCCTCAAAGAGCCCTTCGTCTCTCATTTGTTTCTAATATTTTAAAAATAATAAAAGAATTAATGAGGTCTTAATATGTTTATGTATTTTTTCCCAATTGCACTCGTTGTAACCTCCAACGTTATTTATAATGTATGTCAGAAATCCACACCTCATAGTGCCAATCCTTTTTCGGCATTGCTAATGACATATTTAACGGCAGCTATTCTAACCCTTGTGGCATTTCCTTTTTATAAAACGGATAAGGGCTTTTTTCAATCCTTCAATGACTTAAATTGGACTAGTTTTGCCTTAGGTTTTGCCATAGTAGGCCTTGAATTGGGTTATTTGCTGGCATATAGAGTGGGGTGGAATATCAGTGTCGGATCGTTAGTGGCAAATATTATTCTTGCTATCATGCTTATCCCTATAGGTATACTCCTATACAAAGAGGGCTTTGCGGTTAACCAAATAATTGGAGTGGTTTTTTGCTTGGTGGGATTGGTGCTAATAAACAAGTAATCATTACAGATGCACTATGAACGTCCTGTTCGTTGAGTCCATTTACTTGCAAATTGCAGCATTAGGAGAGACATAAGATGGATTTATTAAGGGATAGCTTAAAGGATACAGCTTCGGAACAGAGTCTGTCTGATCGATTATTACACTGGTTTTCAGATGTAAAAAGAGATTTGCCCTGGCGGAAGACGGGAGATCCTTATGCCATTTGGGTATCCGAAGTCATGTTACAACAAACCCAAGTAAAGACTGTGATTCCTTATTACGAACGATTTTTGCATAGTTTTCCCAGTGTTGAACAACTGGCAAAGGCTAGCCTTGAAGATGTCTTAACCATTTGGAGTGGACTAGGGTATTACTCTCGAGCCCGCCGTATGTGGGAAGGGGCTAACTATATTCTTCAACAACTTAAGGGGGAATTCCCTAGGAATTACGATGCTCTATTACGGATTCCGGGAATAGGAGATTATACTGCCGGAGCCATAGCTAGTATTGCCTTCGGACAGAACGTAGTAGCGATCGATGGAAATGTAAAGAGGGTAGTTTCTCGCCTTCTAGCCTGGTCCGAACCTGTAGAAACTGCTCGCAGTTATCGTCACCTTAGAGACACCTTAATGACGTGGCAGTCAGCTCTACAACCAGGGGACTTTAATCAAGCCCTAATGGAACTAGGAGCTTTGGTTTGTACTCCCACCAAACCAGCCTGCCTGCGTTGCCCTCTCGCTGACGTTTGTAAGGGGCACTTAGAGGGAGACTTCCTGCGTTACCCTGTAAAGAAGCCTAAGGCACAGCGCCAAGTCGTGACGCGCTTAACCTTTGTCCTGCGCAAAGGGAACCAGGTTTATTTACAAAAACGCTCTTCCAGGGGGTTATTGGCTGATCTCTGGGAGTTTCCGGGTGTAGAATTAAGTCAGGGCGATAGCCATAGCTTACACGACGATCTTCCTCTTATTGATAGTGAGGAATCCTTTGATCTTTTTCAAAAAGCGGTCCCGCAAGAGGTGTTTTTTGATAATCGAGTAAAGGACCAATTCCAGCGAGGGCTACTTTGGCAGGGCCCTGTTTGGTATACCTTTAGCCACCGACGTTGGAAAATCATCTGGACAGTCGTCGATTTGTCTGAGCAATATCTATTAGACAAAGAACGCTGGGTTTCTATTAAAGATTTAAGGGCAATTCCTCTTCCGGTAGCATTTTCGGCCATCATTGAACAATTGTATTTACTAAAAACATAATCATATACGATTTTTTGGATATAGACATAAGTAATCAATTGTTACACAATAGTGACAATTAACTTTAGAGTTTTAAAAAAGTTTGATTAAATGCCTTTGGAAAATTTAATATTGTATACATTGCTTGAAACGGTTGAATGTAAGCTAGTCTCTATGTTAATTTAAATATAAACCAATACGAATAGAGCAAAGGCGCTCTTAGGAAGTTTGTACTTGATAAAAGTACAGTTTCTTAGGAGCGTCTTTTTCTTATTAACTCCCACTCGAAGAGTCCTATGTGATGAGAGGAAAGGAGAGACGTATAGATGCTTAGAGAAGGTGACGTTCGAATCCCGTCTGGTTGTGCGATCAGTGGAATTATCAATCGCAGCGGACAGGTTTTTTCCGGAGAAGATATACTTCAGTCCATTGCCTTGATGCATGACCGTTCCAATGGCTTAGGTGGAGGATTTGCCGCTTATGGCATTTATCCGGAGTATGAGGATTATTATGCTTTTCACTTGTATTACGAAGGGGCAGAAGGAAGAGAACAAACAGAGAGTTATCTTAATTACTTTTTCCATGTTGCGGAAAGCGGGGAAATACCGACGAAGAAAACCCGGTCAATTAAGAATCCTCCGCTGGCTTGGCGATATTTTGTCCGACCTAAACCAAGCTATTTACTGGAAGAAGAAAATGAAGATGAGTTTGTGGTACGCAGTGTTATGTACATCAATTCCGAGTGTAAGGGAGCCTTTGTTGTTTCAAGCGGCAAAAATATGGGGGCTTTTAAAGGGGTGGGTTACCCTGAGGATATTGGAGAGTATTTTTGTTTAGATAAGTATCATGGGTATAGCTGGACGGCCCATGGACGATTCCCCACCAATACTCCTGGCTGGTGGGGGGGAGCACACCCATTTACCCTACTTGACTGGTCAATCGTGCATAATGGTGAAATTTCATCCTATGGGGCAAATCGTCGTTTTTTAGAAATGTATGGTTATAAGTTATCTATGCAAACAGACACTGAGGCAATTACCTATGCTTTTGACTATTTGGTCCGTAAGCAGCAATTGCCTATGGATGTAGCTATAGCAACCTTAGCAGCACCCTTTTGGAGAGATATCGAACGGATGAACTCTGAGAAACGGGCACTTCTTAAAGCAGTGCGTGCCATGTATGGGAATTTATTAATGAATGGTCCTTTTTCAATAATTTTGGGCTCAAGTCAAGGCTTGATCGCACTTAATGATCGACTTAAATTGCGATCGATGGTTGCGGCAACGAAAGGAGAATTCCTTTATCTTGCATCTGAAGAATCTGCTATCCGGGAAGTTTGTCCTCAGCCTGAAAAGGTCTGGGCTCCCCGTGGTGGAGAACCTGTGATTGCAACACTCGAGAAGAGGGGAGTACAAGGGTATGACACTGAGTATGAATACGCCGGACTTTCTTATTGAACGAAATAAAGAGCGTTGTATTAATTGTCAGGTTTGCGTAAGACAATGTGCCAATGAGGCCCATGGTTGGGATGCCGAAGAAGAAAAGGTTTTCTCCCAGGACGCCTTGTGTGTCAATTGTCATCGGTGTGTGACAATGTGCCCCACCCATGCCCTCTCCATTCGAAAATTTCCTCTGGAATTTCGTGAGAACGCCAATTGGACTGCAAGTACAATGAAAGCAATTTACAAGCAAGCGGAAACTGGAGGAATCTTGCTGACAGGTATGGGGACGGATCGTCCTTACCCCGTTTATTGGGATCAATTGTTACTAAACGCTAGCCAAGTAACTAATCCCTCCATTGATCCGCTTAGAGAACCCATGGAGTTGAAAACCTTTTTAGGCCGAAAACCTGAGCAACTTCGCGTGATAAATGGAAAGCTTGCAGAGGCTCTCCCACCCCAGCTTGAACTTGACCTACCGATCATGTTCTCGGCAATGTCCTTTGGTTCTATTAGTCTCAATGTAGCTAAGTCCTTAGCACAAGCGGCAGAAACTCTAGGGACTTTCTATAATACTGGAGAAGGAGGTCTCCACGAAGACCTCTATAAATACGGGAAAAATACAATTGTACAGGTGGCATCTGGTCGGTTTGGAGTTCACTCAGAGTATTTGAATGCGGGTGCAGCAATCGAGATAAAAATTGGTCAGGGAGCTAAACCAGGAATTGGCGGGCATTTACCGGGCGAAAAAGTCGGTGTAGAAGTATCCCGAACCCGGATGATTCCAGAACAATCCGATGCTATTTCACCAGCTCCCCACCATGATATATACTCCATCGAGGATTTAACTCAACTTATTTTTTCGTTAAAAGAAGCTACGAATTATGAAAAACCGGTGATTGTAAAGATTGCTGCTGTTCATAATGTCTCGGCAATTGCTTCAGGGATTGCTCGGGCGGGCGCCGATATCATTGCCATTGATGGTTTTCGTGGCGGTACTGGAGCCGCTCCCCTTAGGACTCGTGATTCAGTCGGAATTCCTATTGAACTTGCTTTAGCTGCCGTAGACAGTCGTCTGCGCGAAGAAGGAATTCGGAATCAGGTCTCACTCGTTGTTGGAGGAAGTATCCGGAATAGCACGGATATCATTAAGGCAATTGCGTTGGGCGCAGATGCTGTTTATGTAGCTAGTTCGGCACTGCTCGCTCTTGGCTGTCATATGTGTCAGAAATGTTATACCGGAAAATGCAACTGGGGAATTGCCACCCAAAGACCAGAATTAGTCAAACGACTGAATCCCGAGATTGGAGCAGAAAGAGCAACGAATCTTCTAAAAGCTTGGGAACATGAGGTTAAAGAAATCCTAGGCGGTATGGGCATTAATGCCATTGAAAGTTTGCGCGGAAATCGCCTGATGCTTAGAGGAATAGGATTATCTGATCGTGAGTTAAATATCCTGGGAGTCTTAGCCGCTGGCGAGTAAGGAGAGGAAGTGAGGATTTCGGATGAAACGTGTTTATGCCCGGGAAGAAGTATGTATGGGCTGTAAACTTTGTGAAGTATATTGTGCGACGGCCCATTCGGAGTATCCGTTGGACCTTGTTAAAGCATTTTTGAAACAAAAGATGAAGCCCTTGCCAAGAATTTTGGTAGAGAACAATTTATCCATATCCTTTGCGCTCCAATGTCGGCATTGTGATGAGGCACCCTGCACCAAAGCATGTATAACTGGAGCTATGCAGAAAGATTCTGTAACGGGAATTGTAAGCAATGATGAACGTCGATGTGTAGGGTGTTGGACTTGTATCCTTGTCTGCCCTTTCGGTGCGATTGGGAGGGATAACCAGGGACACAAAGTGGCTTCTAAATGTGACCTTTGTTCTAATGTGGCAGACCAAACAGATACGGAAAGCTTCTCAAATGTGCCGGTTTGCGTTCAAAATTGTCCTAATCGTGCCCTACAGTTTATGGATAGCGTTGTAGAGGGAGAGGAGTAGCATGGATTATGTAATCATCGGCAATTCCGCTGCTGGGATTGGTGCAGTGGAAGGCATCCGTAGTGTAGATCGAGTAGGAAAAATAGCGCTTTTTTCCAGGGAACCGTATCCTGCCTATTCCCGTCCTCTTATTTCCTATTATCTTTCAGGTAAAGTTGCCCCAGAAACGATGTATTACCGAGATCCCGATTTTTACCTGCGCCTGCAAGTTGAAACTTCTCTTGGAAAAAAAGTTGAAGCGATAAAGTTTGAAGATAAGACAATAGAACTATCGACTGGGGATAAGGTGCCCTTTGATCGTCTTTTAATCGCAACTGGCGGTAAACCTATTACCCCCCCGATTCCTGGCAGAGAGTATTCTGGAGTTTCAACCTTCTTAACTTGGGACGATGCGAAGGATTTAGGAGAAGAACTCTTTCCAGGAATCAAAGTGGTGGTTATTGGGGCGGGCCTTATTGGTCTTAAAGCAACAGAGGCCTTGGTAAAAAGAGAAGCGACTGTGACAGTGGCTGAACTATCAAACCGCATCTTGAGCGCCATTCTTGATGAAGATTCGGCCAGAATTGTTCAGACTCATCTTGAAGAACAAGGTGTGAAGTTTCAGTTAAATAATACGGTAGCCGAGATTTTAGGTGAAGAGGGTAAGGTCACCGGGGTTCGTCTCCAGAATGGAGAAGAGCTAGAGTGTGATCAAGTAATTTTAGCCATCGGGGTTAGACCAAACCTAGACCTTGTTCGAGATACCGAACTTAAGTTCAATCAGGGTATCCTGGTCAATTCACACATGGCGACAAGTGTGGATGACGTATTTGCTGCGGGGGATGTCTCAGAAGGTTATGACAAGATCTATCAAGAGAATCGTGTCTTGCCGATTTTGCCGAACGCCTATAAGCAGGGATTTACAGCAGGGGTAAACATGGCTGGAGGAAGCTCAGAATTCCAAGGTGGATTTGCCATGAACGCCATCGGATTTTTTGATCTTCCTATGCTCACAGCAGGGATTATTAAACCAACTACTCCCGGTTTTCAAGAATATATTCGACTCGATCCAGGGAAGCAAAATTATAAGAAGATCGTCCTGAGGGCTGGAAAACTTGTTGGGTATATCGCCCTAAATACTGTGGATCGGGCTGGAATTCTTACCGGACTTATGGACCAAGAAGTTGATGTGACGCCTTTTCAGGAACATCTCTTAAAAGAGGATTTTGGTTATATCCATTTTCCAAAGGAACTGCGCAGCCAAAGACTTTCCCTAAGGAAGTGAATTAAATGATTGTACTCAATGCCAAAGGACTCTATTATCGAGAACTGAACAGTAAGATTCGTGAGGAGATCGCTACAGGTTCGCAAGATATTGTGGTCAAAAATGTGAATGGTCAACGCTATATCGGAGATGGAATCACAGGTAAGGCCCGTTTAACTCTTAAAGGAACTCCTGGCAATGATATGGCAGCCTTTATGAATGGCTTAGAGTTATTTGTGGAAGGTAACACCCAAGATAGTATCGGTAACACAATGAATAATGGAAGGATTGTAGTTCACGGAAGTTCAGGGGATACTGTCGGTTATGCCATGCGGGGTGGAGAAATCTACATTCGGGGGAATGGTGGATATAGGGTCGGAATTCATATGAAGGAATACCAAGAAACGATTCCGGCTATTGTCTTAGGAGGAAAGGCAGGAGATTTCTTAGGAGAATATATGGCTGGCGGAGTGATTGTTGTGCTCGGTCTAGATTTAGAAGAAAGTGAGGAAATTGTTGGATCCTATTGCGGTACGGGGATGCATGGAGGAGTTATGTATATCCGTGGTGAAGTAGATGGCTACAAACTCGGAAAAGAAGTCAAAGTGGTAGCGCTTACGGAGAAGGATCATGAGCAGATCAATCGCTATGTTAAAGATTATGTAGGTTATTTTGGAGGAAGTTATGAAGATATTCTAGCAAAACCATTTTCCAAACTGATTCCGTATAATAAACGACCATATGGCAATCTTTATTGTGGCTGGTAAAGGATTTTCGAACTAAAGGCAGGCGGATCAGACTTTTTAGGATATAATAAGGCTAAAATAATGCTTAGTTCATTTCTTTACTTGAGAAAGGAGAGCACCTCAATTGTTTTTTACTAAAGAAGATTGTCTTAACTATGTTAAAGAAAATGATGTTCGATTTATTCGTCTCCAATTCACGGATATTGCCGGTAATATGAAGAATATCGCGATCATGGATAAACAGCTTGCTAGCGCTTTCGATAATGGAGTCATGTTCGACGGCTCGGCCGTGGCAGGATTCTCCGGCATCGAATCCTCTGATATGTTTCTTTTCCCCGATCCATCTACCTTTGCAATCATTCCTTGGAGACCGCAACAGGGCAAGGTGGCAAGAATCATTTGCGATGTAAAAAACCACGATGGTTCTCAGTTTGAAGGAGATCCCCGCTATATTCTAAAACGAACCTTGAAAAAAGCGCAAGACTCAGGTTATACCTTTCAAGTCGGTCCGGAATGTGAGTTTTTTATGTTTTACAATGATGATGAAGGTCAGCCAACCACGAAGACCCATGACTCAGCCAGTTATTGTGATTTAGCACCCATCGATCAGGGGGAAAACACCCGGCGTGAGATGTGCATGATCTTAGAGGAAATGGGGTTTGAAATTGAAGCGTCACATCATGAGACAGCCGCAGGGCAACATGAAATTGATTTTAAATACACAGATGCTCTCACCGCGGCAGATAATATCATGACCTTTAAAATGGTGGTTAAGATCATCGCCCAACGAAATGGGCTTCATGCCACCTTTATGCCCAAACCCCTCCCCAACGTTAATGGTTCGGGAATGCATATTAATATGTCACTAACCCAAAATGGAATCAACCTCTTTAAGGGAGAAAATAGTTCAACCGATATATCTGAAACTGCCAAATTTTTTGCTGCTGGTTTGTTGAGACATATTAAAGGAATTACCGCCATCGCTAATCCACTTGTGAATTCTTATAAGCGTTTAAAACCAGGCTTTGAAGCACCTGTGCATATCGCCTGGTCCCACATGAATCGCAGTCCCTTGTTGCGGGTTCCGGCGCCCCGGGGAGAAGGAACAAGGCTTGAGCTCAGAAGTCCTGATCCTACCTGTAATCCTTATCTGACCTTAGCCTTAGTTTTAGAGGCGGGCCTTGATGGGTTACACCAGCGTCTGCCATTGGAAGATCCTATTAATGTCAATATTTATACTTTGACGGCGGAACAGGAGAAAGAGCTCGGGCTTGAGCGGCTGCCCTCAAATCTTTTATTCGCTCTTGAAGAGATGAAAAAAGATCCATTAATTCTCTCGACACTTGGTGCGCATACGTTTAATAAATACCTAGCGACTAAGGCTTTAGAATGGGAATCCTACGATAACTCAATACACAAGTGGGAAGTTGAAAAGTATTTAAAATCTTATTAAGTCTTCGCATCGCTGCTAGTGGGCACCGTTAAGTTTTCTTTACCCTGCACAAAGGGGTGATTGTAATGAGCGCAGGGAGTGTTTTAATTGTTTGTGGAAAAGCTGAAATGGCAAGCAGCATACAGGCAATGCTTATCAAGGAAGGGTTTTATCCGGTAAGTTGCGCTCATTCAGCCAATGAAGCAAGAAGAGCCTTTTTAAATATGTCATTGGATTTAGTCATTATAAGCACTCCTCTACCCGATGAACAAGGAACGGATTTAGTATTTGATACCCGTGAAAAAACATCTGCTGGTATTATAGTGATCTCAAGACCGGAGCAGTTGCTAGACATGCAATGCAGTCTTGAGAAAATTGGTGCCCTGATTTTGCCTAAGCCAATAAACCGTTTAACCTTGCTTCAGACTGCCCGATTCGCGCTAACTGTGAGGAATTCGATGACGGAATTAATCAATGAGCGGGACAGATTAAAGAAGCGGATTGACGAGCGTAAGATCCTTGAACAAGCCAAATGGACCCTTGTTGAAAAGCTAAACTTGAGTGAGCCCCAAGCCTTTCGTCTTATTCAGAAAAGAGCGATGGACATGCGTCTCTCGCAAGCATTAGTCGCGGAAGAGATTATAAAGGAGTTCGAGTAAGCATATAGTTTGGTAGGTGAAGTGAATCCTATTTTAGTCGAGATTATCAACGTTGACTTAAAGGGGTATCTGGCATTAAGGCCGGATACCCCTTTGAGTTTAGTAGAAAAAGCATTGAATCTCTTGTTTAGTAATATCTGAAATTACTTGTAAGTTTAGTTGCGAAGGTACGAGGTCATAGACCTTTAAAGCCTCTCTTAGATTAGATTTTTCCGGAACTATATCAAGTGAGATCTGAGCGAAGTTATCTAGCAAATCTAACTGATAAATAGTTTCTTTTTTTTCGGGGAAAAGGGCCAGATAGACTATTTCACTTTCGATCATGTCCTGAAAAAAGTGAGTTCCAAACGAGACATCAGGGAGGAATCCAGTCTGATGGTAGCCGATCTCGCCTAAAATAGAAATGTGATTTATCTCTGCAAATGCAGCTGGAACTCCTAAAGAAGGAATCTTCGAGCCCCATCTTCCTGGACCGAGGAGCAGGACGTTGGTAGTTTCTTTATGGATTTGCTTATTCAGTCTCCCAATGATCCTAGCAGTTTCATATTTCTCAGATTGGCTGAGTTGGTTATAGGCGTGTGGCTCTACAAGGATGACCTTGTGAATGTTTGTAGATATATTGCCACCCATGAAGTGTCCTTTGCTTTTAAAAAGAATTCGGTCGGGCGGAATTTCTTGGGGAGATTCCACGTGGTCCTTAAAACCTTGAACCTGTAAAGGCCTGCATTGTAAAAGGTTTATTCGATACTTGCCATTGTTTTTAAAGTTAACAGTGAATTCAATATCCACCGGATGATTATAGGCTGTTTCAAGAGTTCTAAGAAGTTTTGAAAAGGTCGAGGCAAAATCAGTTTCGGAGAATAAGGGGTTGAAACTAAAAACCCAGGACTCTTTGCGATTTAAGCCGAGTTGTTTCATTCTTTGTTCTGTTTCAAGGTCTCGCTCGGCGATTTTTGTTTGGTGTAAATCAATCTGTTGATCCATGAGATTTTGAATCGCAAGACACTCTTGGCGGTTTCCGCGGATGTCTAAGACATCCATTTTTTGCTGGGAAAAGGCTTTAAAACTTCGAAGACCATCGTAGGGCATTGATTGGGGCCGATCTAAAGCGGCAATTCTGGCGTAATCCCCTTCAAGCCGATCAACGGCTCTGGTGCCCAAGCCAAGGACAAGCCGAATCATTCCAGCGTGGGGATTCATCTGAGAATCCCAAACATACATGTTGTGCGAAAAGCCTACCCCTGCTAGATCAGGAAAAAAGTAATTCTGTTTATTTGATCCAGACACCCTTTGGACAAGGAGAGCCATTTGTTCTTCTGTCTTGGTTAGACCGTGTTTTTCACGATAAGCCAGCGCTTCTTCGCTTAATGTACTCGCAAAGACCTTTCGAACCGCCTCTGTGAAGTTGTGGTAACGTTCCTCAAGGGTCCCTTGATTGATACAAAAAACGCTTTCGTATTTACCTGGAAAGGCATTTCCAAAGCCATCTTCCAAAAGGCTGCTAGAACGAACAATAATCGGAGATTGACCGAAATATTCCAGCATCCTGAGAAATTTGTTTTTTATAGACTCGTTAAACCTTCCCTTGAGAATGTTATCTCGAAGATAAGCAGCTTTTTCTAGATATAAATCGGGTGATCGTCGTTGCTCTAGCTTAAGTTTCCACAAATTATTATCCACAAGAAAAGAGTAGTAAACATCTGAGCCGATATAGAACGAATCATGTGGTTCAAGAATTCTGTTCCAGGTTCCAGCCGACTGAGTTAATATTTTTCGTGCCAGAAGCATTCCTATGGCTTTACCACCAATAAATCCAGAGCCAATTAAACGTGATTTTATGGACAAGATATCTTGGAGAGAAAAATATTTAAAGATTAGTTCAAGGATTTTCTTGTCGCGTGTTAGAAATATTAGAGATAATTGACGGAGTCGTTCTTTTACTTCGGCGGAAGTAGAAGAGGAGGAAGAAAGTAGTTTGCCAGCCTTGATAAATAGACGATCCCAATAATCGAGATCTCTTTCAGGATTTTCGTCGTCTTCACCAAGTTGAGAATAGAGAGCTGCAACATCTCCACTGTTGGTTATAGGTAAAAATTGATCTTGGTACATCACATGGGGAAGAAATAGAGTTGGAGTGTAGCGATCCCAGACTTTTAATGGATGTACATAGGTTTTATCCTCGATTTCAAAAACGTCAAATAATACTTGAGTTGTATCGCGGATTACAGCGGTACTATGATACGAGTTGTGATTTTTGAAGGTTGCAAAATAGGCGATGGTATTGAGTTCATATAGATAGGGACAGGTTACCTTGAAGAAGTTTCCGATCATTGAATCTGTAGCCCAACCATCTAATAGCTCAGATAAGCAGTCGAAAATGTAGAAAACATCTTGTCCTTCCTGTGTGATCTTTTCGTGGATTTGGAAACAAAACTCTTCAAACCCATTATTGGCATCGACCGAAAAAACCTCAACTTCATCCATAGTCTTTATAAGCGGGGCGTTTTGTGTAAAGCAAATATAGATGATTTTCTTGGCATTTACCTTATTTTCTTCGATAAAAGACTTAACGAATCTTTTGTATACATCAATGTCCCTAACCTGGAAAACGACGTTATCTCCCATTCGCAGATGTTGGATCACGTCATCTAATGCTGTAAAGCCAGTACTCGCTTTTTGGGAATTTTCCATATTAATTACCTCCTTGTAATTAATTGCTAAGGACTGCTGATGGTGAGTGAACTAGTTCAACTAAAGATAAAAGGAAGGCGCTTCAGAAATACTCGTGCGTGTCGAGTAAATCCAAAGCGCCTTTGCTTTGCGTTATAATTGCTGAAATGCAAGGTGAATTAAGTCTATTCATTATAATAGTATCCCAAAAACAAACCACAATGCAAGGGATAAATATAAAGAATTAAGTATTCATGATAATTACGTCCGATTATTCATCGGATATAACTTGGAAGATGTCCTTAAGATCTATAATTAAGTCGGGAACGACGTTGACTGGAAGCTGATCGTTAGTTGTATAGACATTTGGTCGACCGTACTTATCATCTGAACCAAGAATATAGACAACAATCGTTCTACCTTCAGGATGAACAATCCAATACTCTTTAACACCAGCTATTTCATATCTTCGAAATTTAACCTTTAAATCCAATTGCATGGTTGAGGGAGAAGTAACCTCAATGACTAAGTCAGGACAGCCAGTGCAGCCATTTCGGTCAACAAATTGCTTGTTACAAATCAAGGTAAGATCTGGTTGTACTACAGTCTTGGCGAGCTGTTCATCCTCGCCTTGTTTAGGGAGGCGGACGTCAAAGGGTGCAGGAAAGATTTCGCAGCTTTTTCCTTTTAGAAAAATATTAAATATTGTAGAGAGTTCTCTAATTACCCTTTGATGGTTTGATGAGGGTGCCGGTGTCATGTTATAAGCAATACCATCAATAAGTTCCCATCGCTCATCTGAGGGCCAAGTCAGGTAGTCTTGGTAGGTGTATAGAGATTTGGAAGCTAGTATAGTTTCCATAAACACTTCCCCTTTTATATTGTTTGCCAAAATATGTTATATATGATGATATCATACCTGATTTTTTCTGACAATCAGTAAAATAATTATCTTAATATCGAAAAACAAAGAATTAGCCCCTCGTAACTTGTAGACTATAATAAAGCTAGTAATTAACACATGATTAAAATAACTTCAGATGGACGTCCAAGACTGTGGTAATATAGTGAATATCAAAAGGTTAAGGTTTTGCATGATGACCTATGAACATTTATATGAAGAGGGATGAACAATGGAAATTGTAGTTGGAGTAACTGGGGCAACGGGAACGATCTATGCAATGAGATTATTAAGAGCTTTGAAAGACACGCCTAAGGTGAACGCTCATCTCATTATGAGCGATTGGGCCAAGGAAAATTTGAAGATTGAAACGAAGTATTCGCTGGAAGATATTGAACGATTAGCTGAGGTAGTCTATGATAATAAAAACTTGGGTGCAAAAACTTCGAGCGGATCGTTCATTACTGATGGAATGGTCATTGTGCCTTGTAGTATGAAAACCTTGAGTTCGATTGCCAATGGTTATGATGACAACCTCATTTCAAGAACAGCGGGTGTCATGCTCAAAGAAGGAAGAAAACTAATATTAAGTCCTAGAGAAACCCCTCTAAGTCCTATCCATTTAGAAAACATGCTTAAGTTATCAAGACTTGGAGTGAGAATCGTTCCGCCTATGCCAGCTTTTTATAATAATCCCCAGAGCATCGAAGATATCATCAACCATCATGTTATGAAGATATTAGACCAATTCAGCATTGAATATGATAAGGGTAAACGGTGGGAAGGTTAAAACAAATAATAGAAAATAATTCAAAAATAATGCTTGACACTATGCTCGGAATCGATTAGAATCTAAATAATTCAAAACGGTCCAAACACGATGAAGGGAAGTCCCCGGCTTATAGAGTTAAGAGAACTGACGGTTGGTGAAAGTCAGTCTAATGAGTCGAAGGATTCCATCCTGGAGTGGCCAATGATGAATTGTGACGGGTTCCGCCCGATAACGCGGACATAAGTTGGCCGATAAGGCAACATGGGTGGCAACGCGGGAATAACCTCTCGTCCCTAATTGGGATGAGGGGTTTTATTTATTTTAATGCGTCTACTTTCATGTGCCGATAATTGGTTAGAACTTGGGTGGCACCGCGGAATTCCCGCCCCAATGATGGGGTGGGTTTTGTTTTTTACTTTTGAAATCCAAAATTATACATTTTATTATTAAATTATAAAAGGAGGAATATTTATATAAATATTGATAATTTAGGATGTTAGCCCGAATACTACCGCAACGTAGGATGGGGACTACCTCCTTCGCCGTCAAGTGAGAGTCGTGATAATTGGATAAAGAACGAAAGGGAGGATTTGTTATGAAAAGAGTTTACAATTTTGCTGCAGGTCCAGCTGTATTACCAGAAGAGGTTCTTAAAGAAGCTGCTGAAGAGATGCTAGATTACCAGGGCACAGGCATGTCCGTTATGGAGATGAGCCATCGTTCAAAAGCCTTTGAACAAATCATTACGGATGCCGAAAAAACATTGCGGGATCTTATGAAGATTCCGGATAATTATAAGGTTCTGTTCCTTCAAGGTGGAGCCTCGCAACAGTTTGCCATGATTCCTATGAACTTAATGAAAAATAGAGTAGCCGATCATATTAACACGGGACAATGGGCAAAAAAGGCGATTTCAGAAGGTAAATTATTTGGGAAGATCAATGTTATAGCTTCCTCTGAAGATAAGACGTTTTCATATATTCCGGATCTAAAGGACTTGACGATTTCTGAGGATGCTGATTATGTTTACATCTGCCATAATAATACAATCTATGGAACCAAATATAACGAATTACCTCAAACTGGGGAGAAAATCTTAGTCGCTGACATGTCCTCAGATATCCTATCGGAACCAGTAGATGTAACAAAATACGGACTTATTTTTGCCGGTGTTCAAAAAAATATTGGTCCTGCAGGAGTAGTTGTGGTTATCATCCGTGAAGATCTAATTACGGATGACGTCTTGCCGGGTACTCCAACAATGTTGAAATATAAAATTCACGCAGACAACAAATCTCTTTATAATACCCCTCCAGCTTATGGGATCTATATTTGCGGAAAGGTCTTTAAGTGGGTTCAGAAACTGGGCGGGCTCGAGGCAATGCAGAAAATCAATTTAGAAAAGGCTGCTATCTTATACGATTATCTCGATTCCAGTAAGCTATTTAAGGGAACTGTTGTAAAGAAGGATCGGTCGTTAATGAATGTTCCCTTTGTTACGGGATCCGATGAATTAGATGCGAAATTCATCAAAGAAGCAAAAGCTGCTGGATTTGAAAATTTAAAAGGACATAGAACTGTTGGTGGTATGAGAGCAAGTATATACAATGCTATGCCAATTAAAGGGGTTAAGGACTTAGTTGATTTCATGAAGAGATTTGAAGCAGAAAATAACTAAAAAAGATTAAGGGGTGGATAAGTTATGTTTAAAATAAACTGTTTAAATAAGATAGCCAATGTGGGATTAGATCTTTTTACGGATAATTATAAAATGGTAGATAATTTCGTTGATGCCAACGCTGTACTTGTAAGAAGTTCAAGTGTTCATGACTTAGAGCTGCCTCCGACCTTAGATGCAATTGCAAGAGCAGGAGCAGGAGTCAATAATATTCCTCTAGATAAATGTGCTGAACGTGGAATAGTCGTCTTTAATACTCCTGGCGCAAATGCTAATGGAGTAAAGGAAATGGTCATCGCTGCCTTGATTATTGCTGCGCGCAACATTGTAGGAGGAGTTAACTGGGTAAATTCTTGTGGGCAAGATCCAGAGGTTGCTAAACTTGTTGAAAAAAATAAATCAAAGTTTTCTGGGACAGAAGTGAAAGGGAAAAAACTAGGAGTTATTGGACTTGGTGCGACTGGAGTTTTAGTTGCTAATGCGGCGAATAAACTTGAAATGGAAGTCTACGGTTATGACCCATTTATTTCAGTAGATGCGGCCTGGAAACTTTCCAAATTTATTAAACAAATAAAGTCTTTAGACGAGATCTTCAGAGAGTGTGATTTTATCACGGTTCATATCCCGTTAACCGACTCAACAAAGGGCATGTTCAACAAAGAAACCTTTGCAATCATGAAAGATGGAGTTAAAATACTTAACTTCTCAAGAGATACTTTGGTAGTTGATGAGGATATGATTGAAGCCTTGAAGTCTGGAAAAGTTCATCGATACGTAACAGATTTCCCCAATCCTAACGTATGTGGCGTAGAAGGAGTCATCACCATTCCCCATTTAGGAGCGTCAACCAGTGAATCAGAAGATAACTGCGCGATCATGGCAGTAAGACAAGTAATGGACTACTTAGAAAATGGAAATATTAAGAACTCGGTCAATTTCCCGAACTGTGATATGGGGATTTGTACTCAGGCTGGACGGATTGCTATTTTCCACAAAAATATCCCCAACATGATCAGTCAATTCACGGCAACCTTTGCCAAGGAGAATATTAATATTACGGACATGACAAATAAGAGTAAAGGGCAATGGGCGTATTCTTTGCTCGATATTGAACCCCCCTCCACTGAAGAAATAATCAAGAGACTAAGAGAAATCGACGGAGTTCTAAAAGTCAGAGTGATTAAGTGAAACAGGGGGATGAAACAGGGGGACAGGTTCCCTGTTTCAGGGAACCTGAAACGCGGGAAAACGCGGGGACAGGAACCTTGTTTCACATCAGTCATAAGGTGTTTAAGCAAAAATCACCGATGAGGTTAAACAAGGCCACATGCTTTTGATAGGGGCAGAAACCTTGTTTTCCCTAGTTATACTTCATGCTCTAGGCGGCATGAAACATGAAATGATCTAAAGGAGTCTTAGGAGAACTTTTTGGAGTGGAGGAAGAGCATTTGGCTACTATAAGACCATTTAATGCCTTAAGACCGAGAGAAGATGTCGCAAGTAAAGTGGCAGCACTTCCTTATGATGTGTATAATCGCGAAGAAGCTTTACAAGAAGTGTTAAAGGAACCTTTATCTTTTTTAAAAATTGATAGAGCAGAAACACAATTTGATATGGACTTTAACCCTTATGATGCCAAAGTCTATGAGAAAGCAAAAGATCTTCTTCAAGAAATGATCGAAGAAGGAATATTAGTTAAAGAAGGTAAGGACTGCTACTATGTCTATGAACTAACAATGAATGGCCGCTCCCAAACCGGTTTAGTAGGATGCGCGGCCATCGATGATTACCTAAATAATGTTGTTAAAAAGCATGAGAAAACACGAGAGGATAAGGAAATCGACCGAATTAAGCACGTCGATATCTGCAATGCTCAAACTGGACCAATTTTCTTAGCCTATCGTTCACAAGAAACTATCAATCAAGTGGTAGAGGGGATAAAAAAAGAGCCCCCATTATATGATTTTATTGCTCCTGATGGAGTTAAGCATACCGTCTGGAAAATAGATAAAACAAGTGACTTAGTAACGATCTATACTGGGTTCAAATCGATACAAAGCATCTATATTGCAGATGGGCATCATAGAACGGCTTCGGCAGTAAAAGTCGGCTTAAAAAGAAGAGAGGAAAACCCAGGGTATACAGGAAACGAGGAATTTAACTTCTTCCTATCCGTTCTTTTTCCCCATGATCAATTGATGATTTTAGACTATAACCGCGTAGTGAAAGATTTAAATGGGCATAGCAAAGAAGAGTTTCTAACACAAGCAGCTAATTCCTTTCTAGTAGAAGAAATGGGAGCAGAGCCTTTTAAACCCTCAGAAAAGGGTACATTTGGAATGTACTTAGAAGGCGTATGGTATAAGCTCACGGCAAAGGATGAAATCCGCTCAACGGATCCTGTAGAGGGACTTGATGTAGCATTGCTTCAAAATCAGCTGTTAACTCCCGTTCTCAACATTAAAGACATAAGAACAGATAAAAGAATAGACTTCGTTGGTGGTATACGTGGGCTTAAAGAACTTGAAAAACGGGCTAATCGTGATATGAAACTTGCATTCTCCATGTTTCCCACTTCAATTGATGAGTTGTTTGCAGTATCTGATGCAGGACAATTGATGCCGCCAAAATCGACTTGGTTTGAACCTAAACTGAGAAGTGGATTGTTTATTCATGAGTTAGGGTAGGATAAAAAAACTTTTGGAGCTCATGTATAAAACTTGAATGAATAGGATATGCTATTTGTTGAGATGAAGTTCATGGCAAATTCAGACTGATTGACAAGTTATATTACTGCCTTGGCATTGATTACAATAGCTATAGCCATATTGGCTTGGTCCAAATCCTAAGTAGAACGTGAATAAGTCATCTAACAGAGTCCTTGATTGGACTCTGTTTTTATGTGTACAGGCAGGTTTAAGCATACGTAAACTTAAATTGGCATGTATTGTTATGATGTAGGCTTTTAAACTATGTATAAATATATGCGACTTAGGAAGAAGTCTCAGAGATTATATAAAGGGGAATGTAACTTTGTTTTGTTACATCCCCTTTCTTTTATTTATTTCAACTAAGCATTAAATCTTAAAGAGAAATGAGCGAGCAGAAGAATTCATTAGACCAAACACTCACTAAGATATACTCCTGAACAATGTTGTAAGTACACTTTACGGAAAAGCATATGCAATTGGAATAACTTACATATATGATAAAAAAAGGAATTTACTAATAAAAGCGAATAATGTTGTGTCTCAAAACAGCCCACCGGAAGTCCAAGCTCAAACTTGTATTTTCAGGTTAAAAACGAAGATTGGCAGCGTTATACAGCTATGGATATTCAACCTCCGGCCAATGCTGTTTACGCCCGTATCATGGCGATCACCTATAATGGAACGACGGGTTATTTTGACAACATCCAATTTGAACAAAGCCCTCAAATCCGAGGGTATAACCAACTGCAAAACTCCTCCTTTGTCAACGGACTCTCTAAATGGATTCGCTCCAATAGCTACGCAGATGTCATATCCCAAGTAGGGGTTATCAATCTCCCCTCCACCGGAAGCTCTTACCTGGAATCTCAAACCGTGATTCCGGTTAAACAAAACCAAGACTATACTTTAAGCGGAAATCTTACCACCGAAAAAATGAGCGCGGCTTCAGGCAATGGAGCCTCGCTAAAGGTTACAATCTACAATGAATCAGGGACACCCATAGAAACCTTTAAATCCAAAGTTGTTTATGAAAACTCTTACTGGACCAAATACGTCGTACCTTTTAAATCCTCCGTTAACGGAACCGCTAAGGTCCGCTTAAACATGACCAGTGCTAAAGGGATGGCCAAGTTTGATAATATTCGCTTTGGTCACGGTCGTGAAGCAGCCACCTCAACGTATGATTCATCGAATAATTATGTCGTCGAAACCAGGAATCAGCTTAACAAAACCGTAAGCTATGTAAATGACGCTTATGGACAAGCAAAGCAGGTCACTTCTCCGACCGGAGAAGTCATTCAATACGCTTATGATGGTCAAGAGCGCTTGCGCACGGTCACTGACAACGCCGGAAACCTGACCACGTACAGCCTAGATGCCAACGGAAATGTCTTAAGTGTCAACACCCAGGCTCCCAGCGGCACGATCTACAACCAAAGTTCCTTTGTTTATGATGATAAGAATAATCTCAAAGAAGAAAAGGACGCTTCTAACACGATCGTTAGCAGTTATGCTTACGATTTGAATGGGCGGCTTACCCAGAAAACAAATGCCAGCGGAAGCACAGTCAGCTTAGATTATGGTCCGTTAGGACTGCTGAAAACTCTCAGATTCTCGAGCAATTAAACCTACGGCTTCAACTATGATCTAGAAGGACGGCGAAAGGAAGCAACGGTCGCTAATGGTCCTACCATCACTTATAAATTCGATTATGGTTATGATGAGGTAGGAAATCTCATCAGCTATGTAGAAAAAGATGGCAGTGGGAATATTCTGGGGAGTATCACGGAACCTTCACCGGGAGGAATGTATTCCAAGACGGATCAACTCATCGGCTTTAACATAAAGTATAAAACAAGCACTGCGATCCCTTATGCCTTCTTCTATTCATCGAACAAGTTAGTCGAAAAAGTCTCTGCGGCGGGCAAAGACACCCTCTTTAAATACGATGAGGGCAGCAAGCTGAAAATCCAGACCAATGCCAACGGCGTCCAAGATCGTTTCGACTACAATGAGGGTAATCAGCTTACCGAAACCTCGACCGTTAATTCCTGTGGGACAAAGATGTGGTCGAGCAAGTATGTTTATGATGATGATGGACGACTTAAAACCATCACCGGTAACGGCCCGGGAAGTCCATCGGCAGACTATGTTTACAACGATGTTGCTGGAACTGAAAACTTAAACCGTCTCACCAAGGCCACTATTAACGATGGCTCTGGGGATAAGACCTTTAATTACAGCTATGATCCGGCAGGAAACATTCAGTCCATGAACGTACCCTCTGGGCAAACAAATACCTTCGTCTATGATAGGAATAATAAGATCAGTGCCATCAACGGGTCGGCTGGCAATGTAAGTTATGATGCCAACGGGAATCTCACCAAGCTGACAGTTAATGGCAAAACCCAGCAGTACGTCTATGATGCGGCTAATCGGTTAACCACCGTTAAAGAAGGCGCCGGAGCAGGTACCGTCATTGCCAGATACACCTATGATGGGGATGGCCAGCGCCTCACCAAAACCGTGGGATCTGACATTATTTTAAAGGTCAGCTGATGTACGAAACCTCCGATCAGTATCCTGAAAAATATACTGCCCGTTATACCCGAACACCGGAAGGAAAACTGCTTTCGATCTATATCTACCGCCCGGTCGGGGACTATTACAATTACTATTATATCATCCCGACAGGTCCATTCCGCCTGAGCATCCTCCGGCCGGGTCTCTAGCGGATGTCGCATATCTTCCATATGTCCGGCGGCAAGCTGGCAGGAAACAATGCTATCCAGGCAGGCAAAAAATTAAGCTTCGGCATATGCCGGCACCTTCAAAGGCCCGACCACATATTCTATTAATATGGTTATTAAATAAAGGATGGAAAACCAAGATGAATAATGTGGTCAACGAACGTACGCCCCAGGTGATTGCAGCGGAGATCAATATGATTAAACATCACACCCAGAAAACCGTGCTTACCAACGCTGTTGAGATCGGCCAGCGCCTGACGGAAGCCAAGGCATTGCTTAAGCATGGGGAATGGGGTCAGTGGCTGAAAGAATCAGTCAGTTACTCCCATAGCACCGCCACAAGACTAATGCAAATCTATAAGGAGTACGGCCCTAAACTCCTCGGCTTATCCGAAGGAGACGACAGCTCAAATTATGCAACGTTGCACAATTTGACTTACTCCCAAGCCCTTATTCTCTTAGGTGTCCCGGAGGAAGAGCGAGAGGAACTCGTTAAAGACAATGATATTGAAAACATGTCCTCCCGGGAGCTGCAGCAGACGGTTAATGAAAAGAACCAGGCGATTGAGGACAGAGATAAAGCTCAAGTGGAGAAAACTCAGGTCATTGAGGAGAAAGAAGTCCTTAAAAAAGAACTGGACGGCAAAGACAGGGAAATTGCCAGCTTAACCGAACAAGCCCGAGATCTGGAGAAACAGGTAGAGGACTTTAAACTAAAGTATCAACAGGAGCTTGATAAAGTCACTGAAAAGCAGCCGGAACTGAAAGAAGTTGCAGAAGCTGCCCCCTCAGCCGAGAAAATCAGCGAGCTGGAAGAAAAACTCAAAACGGTACAAGCCAAAACCTCCAGCATATCCTCCGATGCCCAATTTTCCATTCACCGTGAAAACATCCGCAAGGCTTTTGATGAGTTACTGAGAACTCTTACCGCCTTAGCCAAAACGGACCCGGTGCAAAAGGAAATAAACAGGGCCGCCGCCCAGGAGATGCTTCAAAACATGGCCAATATGGTGAAAGAATGGCCTCCTGCTATCAAGACAAATTTAAGGATTAATACGAGCAACTAAAAAGGGGCAGAGTACCGAAAACCGAGGCAAAATTTGCGCCTCGGTCCTTCTATCGCGGAACCATAAGCTTATTTCGCCATGACTAAATACCGTCACCGACAACGCCGGAAACCTGGCCACGTACAGCCTGGATGCCAACGGGAATGTCCTGAGTGTCAATACTAAGGCCGCCGCCGGCTCATGGGAACCCAGTTAGTTTTGCATTTGCATTGGGAATTTACTTACTAAGCAAAGCTCATAACAGAGTCCTAGTTGGGCTCTGTTTTTATGAGTAAAGGCAAGATATTTTTGCAAAACTAATATATTCTTTGAAGTATAAACGAGCATCCATACGTCTAAAGGATAGCAAGGGCGGTGAACGATATTTGCATGACAATGAAGCTCAGAACATCATCAAAGGGGATGAAGAATTAATTCAAGCTATCCTAGCAGGAAATGGCGAGGGGTATGCCGATATCGTGGAGCGTTATCAGACGGGATTATTCCGGACCGCCTATTATTATACTCAAAATGTTGAAGACGCCCGGGACCTTACCCAAGATATTTTCATTAAAGCTTACAATAATCTTACCGTATTCAGACAGGGGTCGGCGTTTTCCACTTGGCTCTACAGAATTGCTGTCAATCATTGCCTTGATTGGTGTCGGAAGAAAAAACCTCAATATGTTGAGGCCAGCTGCTTTGATAATCTTTGCACTGAGGAAGATAGCCCCGAAGACTTGTTTCTACAGCAGGAAATTGCCTCTGAGGTACAAACAGCAGTCGCTAGCCTACCACCAATCTACAGCACGGTCCTTATCCTATACTATTTTCAAGACTTCAGTCCCCAACAAATTGCCGAGATAACTGACGCTCCCAAAAGAACGGTGGAAACTCGGTTGTTTCGGGGTCGAAAAATGTTAAGAGAAAAACTCCATTCTATGTCTTCTGGAGGTGAAGGGCATGACCTGTTATCGAAGCCGGGATAACTGGCATAGCTACGTTAAGCATAGTTTGAGTAAGGCGGAACTAGACGAAATGGCTTCTCATCTAGCGCATTGCTCTAAATGCCGCAGTACCGTTGCAATTATTAAGAAAACCTTAGACAACTTGACCAAAAAACAAGTAATCCTCAATCCTCCTGCTGATCTCAAAATGAACGTTATGAAGGCTATCGACAAGAGCCTATACCTAAATAACCTAGTTAGCCTCAACTCCTTTCGCCTATTTGAGTTGAAAACCTGGGGCTTTAGCATGATAGCTACAGGAATCTTCCTTTTCGCCCTAAACCTAGCCGCCTTAAATCCCAATTTTGAAGGCGGTAAGATGATCGAATTGCCATCAATACTAAGTAAGCAAATGACTATTCCTATCAACAAAATAAGTCAACTAGCTAACGACACGTTTGAAAAAATCGAATCTGACATTGACAAAATCAAAGGTGGATTGACCAAATAACGAGGAGGACTACTCATGAATTGCAACTATCACCCACATCAAGAAGCCCAAGCCATATGTGTTAAATGTAAAAATCCAATTTGTTTAGAATGTACAGTCAAAATAAACGATAAAACAGCTTGCCGCCAGTGCCTTGAAGAAAACTTAAGTTCCAACCAAGTATCAGCTCTGCCTACGAGCCTACCTAGGAAAACCTTTCTGGAGAAATTGCTGTTTTTATGCTTCAGTCTGATTCCTGGAGCCGCACACATGCATCAAGGATTATTTCGACGTGGTCTACAATTAATGATTATCACCTTTGGCGGAATTGCCCTAATCAATTTTATTGGTTTAGATTTTCTCATTCCTTTCATTGTAATACCAGCATGGTTCTTCAGCTTCTTTGAAAGCCATCACTTAAGAAGACAGGTTGAAAAAGGGCAGACTATTGTCGATCAGGATCTCTTCAACCATCAAATGTTTGATTATACTCCACTGCTCAAGAATCCTCGTGCAATCGGATACACAATAATCGTCATAGGTATTCTCAGTCTTCTGCGGCAAATAGACAGATATTCCTTCTTGCCCCGACTGATTGGGAACTGGGATTATTATAACTTTCTCAGAGCAAGCTTTATTCCTTTCTTGCTTATCCTAGGAGGTATTTATCTGATCATTAAAGCAACACGTAACCAACCGACCAAAGGTAAATCGGAAATTGCGGAAAATGATTAGAGTTGACAAAGATACGTGATGTGTTATAATACAGTTAATTAAATCTTTAAAGGCTAAGACGGAGAAAAGTAGTCTATGTATTACCTTTCAGGGAGGAAGAGTCTCGACTGTAAACTCTTCTATGTGTAGTAATAGATGAAGTTCCCTCCCGAGCTGCCGGCTGAACGAAATCAAGTAGGCTAGGACGGTTCTTCACCGTTAGAAGGAAGGGGGTATCGGATATCAATTCCCGTACCTTTGTCGAGTGGCCTTTTTGGCTTAAGTTGGGTGGTAACGCGAGATATAACTTCTCGTCCCTGCAAGGGATGAGAAGTTTTTTATTTTGTAGATCTGACTTTAACTTGGCAAACACGAGTTTGATATGCTGTACCTTTTGTTGAGTGGGCCAATTTGGCCAAAATGGGTGGTAACGCGGAAGTCCACGGCTTTCGTCCCTGTTAAATGGGATGTGCCGTGGACTTTTTTTATTTACAAAATTAAAGGGAGGCATTTACTATGAAAGATTTAAAATTAGCAGGACTAAAGGCAGAACGGAGTTCTATTGAGATTAACGGGGTAACTTTAGGCGGTAAAGAGATTATTCTTATGGGTGGACCCTGTGCGGTGGAATCAAGTATTCAAATGAGTCAGTCCGCTATTACGGTAAAAAAGGCAGGCGGAAAGATCCTGCGCGGTGGAGTTTTCAAACCCCGCACTTCTCCCTATAGTTTCCAAGGATTGGGCCTAGAAGGGCTTAACTATTTGGTTCAAGCTGCTCGAGAACAGGACCTTCTCTGTGTTACGGAAGTAATTGATGCTCCAAGTTTGGAATTAGTGATTGACAAAGTGGACATTATTCAAATTGGCGCCCGGAATATGCAGAACTTTGAGCTGCTAAAATTAGCCGGTAAAATTCAAAAACCGGTCATCCTTAAAAGAGGTTTATCGGCAACCATAGAGGAGTGGTTGTTGGCTGCCGAATATATTTTAGCGGCTGGGAATCCTCAGGTCATTCTTTGTGAACGAGGGATTCGCACCTACGAACCCAGTACTAGAAATACTTTAGATTTAAGTGCTGTTGGAGTAGCCAAAGAATTGTCTCACCTTCCGGTGATTGTTGATCCTAGTCACGCAGCGGGCAGAAGAGATCTGATTGCTTCCTTATCAAAGGCCGCTATTGCCATGGGAGCAGACGGTTTGTTGATTGAAACTCACCCTAATCCTGCCGAGGCGGTCAGCGATGGACCTCAGTCTTTAACCCCAGAGCAGTTCATCCAACTCGCGGGAGAACTTGGAGTAGTTGCTCAATCAGTGAATAGGGTTTTCGCGAAGAGCTTAAAAAGTGGTCAGGACACCCTTGAATCCTTGCGCACTCAAATTGATAGTATCGATCAAGCAATTATTGAAAGTCTGGCTGCCCGGATGGAGATTGTCAGAAAAGTTGGGGACCAAAAACGTCTGGATCGAGTTAAGGATACTAACCGGGAAAAAGAGATTCTTCAGCGTTTAGTGAACCAGGCCATGGAGTTACAACTCCCCACTGACTTAGTAAAGAAGATATATCCTTTGATTTTTGAATCAGCCGTACAATCACAAATTAAGGATAAATTGGCTAAAGACAAAGACTTAGAACGTGTGAGTGAATTATAAAAAGTCATTGTACTAAAGATCATCGGAACACATCGATATCTTAACCGGTTAAATTAAAGAGGAACTAGATAGTATTAAGGTACTTCTGGTTCCTCTTTATTGTATCTGGTGAGGAACTTGTTTTTAGCTTTGGTTTAGATACTTACAATTTTCGAACCTTCCTTAGGATGGCTAATTTCCTTAATTTACCTAATCTTACGAGAATTGATATTTTTGAAAGAGGCATAATACCGACTGTACGAGGAGGTTGATAATATGACTGTTGCTTCTCAGGTTAAACAAACCATTGCAAGTTTAAAAGGAGCTCGTGGAACCTTAAGGGTATATAGTAGTCAAACTAGAGATAATGAGACACGATCTGTTTTTGAGGGTGCACTCGAAGAAACTAATTCAATTATCGAGGATCTGGAAAAAAGGTTGCAGACTCTCGAGTTTGAAGAACCTCAGTATAAAGGAAATTAAAAGGTTTAAAGGTAGGTGTATATATGCAGGTATCGGCACAAATACTTTTTAAATCAATTTCGCTGTTTTTTATCATATGGGCGGCTACCAGGATAATGGGCAAACGAACTATGAGCCAGATCAGTCCCTTTAGTTTTATAAGTTACATTGTCATTGCCATTGTGGCAGCTTTAATGTCAATTAATATGATCAACTTAATCTATGGTTTTACAGCGTTACTAGTATGGGTTGCATTTCCTATAGCCTTAGATTATCTGGCAATCAAGAGCAAAGTAATGCATGAGTTAATCAACGGTAAAGAAGCCGTGTTAATAAAACATGGCAAGATCATGGAAGAAAACTTGATGAGTGTAAGAATGACAGGAGAGGACCTCTTAGCTCAACTACGTGCTAAAAACGCCTTCAATATAGCAGATGTAGAATTTGCGGTAATGGAAACAAATGGTACTATCAATCCTTACTTAAAGTCAGACAAAAAACCGGTTACACCACATGACCTTGGAATTAAGGTTGCTCCTCAGGCTGAACCTCAAACCATCGTTTTAGACGGCAATATGTTGGAAGAGCCACTCGCCTCTTTAGGCCTAAACCCACAGTGGCTTTCTACTGAGCTCGATAAGATCGGGGTTTCCTTAGAAAATGTATTTCTTGCTCAAGTTGATTCATCGGGGGATTTATATCTTGACCTCTTTGACGATGCCGTCGAACTACCTCAGCCGAAAGTAAAAGAAATGCTCTATGCTACCCTTGAAAAAAGCCAGGCTGACCTTGCAACCTATGCGCTACAAACCGAGGATGCAGAAGCCAAAGCTATGTTTTCTAATAATTCCAGAAGACTTGAAGACCTCCTCCTTAGATTACGTCCTTACTTATTACGATAAGAGGTGCTGGAATGTCGATCAAAAAGAAAAAGAAGCTTTCCCCTACTCAACAAGAATATCAACAATTTGCCCAAGCAAGAGAACCGAAACGACCTATTTTATCGAACTGTATTAAGGCCTTTTTTGTAGGAGGCCTCATCTGTACCTTTGGACAAGTTTTACAGATGTTCTTTATTAAGTATTTTCATTTTTCTACAGAAAGTTCAGGAAATCCTGAGGTGGCGGTTATAATTATCATTACTGTCATACTCACAGGTTTGGGCGTGTTTGACCACATTGCTCAATTTGCCGGAGCAGGTACAGTTGTTCCAATTACCGGTTTTGCTAATACCATAGCTTCAGCCTCTATTGAACATCGAACCGAAGGTTATGTTCTGGGAGTTGGAGGGAATATGTTTAAAATTGCAGGCCCGGTTATCGTTTTTGGTGTTTTTTCTGCGTTTGTCGTTTCCCTAGTCGTAATAAGTTTAAGAGCATTGGGTGTGATGTAATTGTTAAAAGGTCATCAAACATGGGTTTTTGAGACAAAACCAACCATTATCGCTTCAGCCGCTGTAGGGGGACCTTATGAGGCAAAGGGTCCCTTAGCTTCCGATTTTGATCTTCTTCATGGGGATATCCGACTTGGACAAGATAGCTTCGAAAAAGCAGAACAAAAGCTTCAGGAACAGGCCTGTGAGACCGCAATAAAAAAAGCTAACCTGAAAAAGGAAGATATTCAGTTTTTATTTGGTGGAGATCTGATCAATCAGATTGTTCCTAGCAGTTTTTCGGCTCGTACTTTATCGATTCCTTTTCTGGGACTTTATGGTGCTTGTTCTACTTCTATGGAAGGATTATCTTTGGCGTCTCTTCTTGTTGAAAGTAAATTTGCTAAAAATGCTTTAGTTTGCGTTTCCAGTCATAATGCAGCTTCGGAAAAGCAGTACAGGTATCCGACTGAGTATGGTTCCCAAAAACCACCCACTGCCCAATGGACTGTGACAGGATCTGGTGCCGCTTTGGTTGCTGATCAGGGAGAGGGGCCTAAAGTAACTGCCTCAACTATCGGAAGAGTTATTGATATGGGCCTTAGTGATCCCTTCAATATGGGGGCAGCAATGGCTCCGGCAGCCGTAGATACTATTGAAGCCCATTTTAGAGATCTAGGTCGGGACCCTAGTTACTATGACCTAATCGCAACGGGCGACTTGGGACGTGTAGGACATAGGATTGCAGGAGATTTACTGAAAAAACATGGCCTAAATATTCCAGAAGAGCTTCTAACAGACTGTGGGCTTTTAATTTACAGTAAGGATCAACCGGTTGTCCTGGCTGGAGGAAGCGGATGTGGTTGTTGTGCAGTAACAACCTTTGGGCATTTTCTTAATCGTATGCGCAAGGGAGAGCTAAAGAAAATATTAGTTGTTGCGACTGGCGCCTTATTGTCCCCCATGTCCTACCAACAGAAAGAAAGTATCCCTGCTATTGCCCATGCAGTCAGCATCGAGATTTAAAGGAGTTGTCTTAAAATGGAGAAATTGTTGTGGGCTTTTATAATAGGCGGCTTGATTTGCGTCATTGGACAGTTATTGCTCGATGGTCTTAAACTAACTCCTGCCCATACGACATGTACCTTAGTTGTAGCAGGCGCCATTCTTGGAGGATTTGGCCTTTATGAACCTCTTGTGAAATTTGCTGGTGCAGGAGCTACCGTGCCGATTAGCAGTTTTGGCAATTCCTTGGTCAAGGGTGCATTACAGGAATACGAATCGACTGGTCCGATAGGAGTCTTGACCGGTATTTTCCAGATAACTAGTGGTGGCATATCTTCAGCCATCATCTTTGGGTTTATTGGAGCGCTTATATTTAAACCCAAAGGTTAAAACGTTTAAACTACTTTGCTAAGGAGGTGAAAAATATGACCGTTGGAACACAAATGCAACAAGCTATTGCTACAGTGCAAAATGCAGCAGCCACGATGAAGACGTTTTCTTTAGAAACTCAGGATCAACAGGCTAAAAAAACATTTGAGCAACTCGCGCAAACCTTTGACACGGCTCTCAATGAGTTAAAAGGTAGGGAACAATACATTAAGAGTCAGGAACCCCAATACAATCAATAAAAACGACCGAGTTGTGATATGGGATGAAAAAATTATTAGTTCTGAGTTTAATTGAGCAAGTCTGTTTCAATTCAAGAAACAGACTTGCTCTAATTTTATGGTATTTATACTCGTGCTAGTGGTCTTAGGAAAACCACAATCAGTTTTGGAATATGGTATACCAAAAACCTTGCCTTTATCTTATAGAAAGAATTATAATTGCCTTGCACGGTAGACTTATAATAATGCAAAGGGGAGAAGGAAAGTGGCGCATCATTTTTCACCTATTAAGTTCGATGATAATGGCCATATCCGAGATTCGGTGTTCTCCATTCTGAGAAATGCAATCTTAGATAAGAAATTAGAACCAGGACAGCGGCTGGTAGAACGTACTATTGCAGAACAAATGGGTATTAGTCGGACCCCGGTTCGTGAAGCAATAAACAAGCTTATATTGGAACGACTGGTAACTCATATACCACGTAAGGGAGTAGTAGTATCCGGATTTACTAAAGCAGATATTGTAGAGATCCTGTTCATTAGAACATCCTTGGAAGCGCTTATTTGTAGTATTGCGGCTAATAAAATAAAACCACGGGAATTAAAGCGTTTGGAGTCATTAGCTAAGCAAATTTCAGATGAACATGGGAAAGGAAACCTTAAAAAGTCCAATCAATTAAACGATAAGTTCCATGAAATAATATATAGATCGGCAGAAAGCCCACGAGTATATAGTTTTCTTAATACATTACATGAGTATATATCTAAGTTCACTCAAGTTGCCTATTCTAAACCTGGTCGGCCAGAAGAAGTATGGGTGGAGCATAATGCTATCATCGAGGCTTTACGTAAACATGACAGTTCTGCAGCCGAAGTCGCTGCCAAAAGCCACGCGGAAAATTCATGTAAGGCTTATTTGGAAATGGCTTTCTTGGCCGACGATATTAAGCCTTAATGGTTCAATTACACTATTTTGGTATACAAAAATTAATCATATGGTATACCAAATCTATTGAATTACAGAGTCTAAGGTTATATACTTTACGTAAGAAAACTCTCAAGAGTAAGTGGTACTACCAGACCCCCATTCCGCTGCGCGGCACCACTGATGAACGAAAAATCCAGTACGCTTTTGTCATTGCTAAGAAAGCATCTTAAGCACTATGTCATCTAGTTTCTATATATGCTTGGCCAAGGGGTTTGTAAATACCTAGAGAAAGGAGATGGAAATGCATAATGTTAACACAGCTTTGGGATCTTTTAATTGCTTTCGCTAGGGCAAGTAACTTAGGCTTTGGTGGCGGACCCGCAGTCATTCCTCTCATCAAGATTGAAGTCGTAGAGAGGTATCAATGGATGACTAACGCGGAATTTGCAAATGCACTTGCCGTCGGAAATGCTTTGCCAGGCCCAATCGCCACAAAATTAGCAGGGTATATTGGTTATCAAGAAGCCGGATGGTTAGGGGCCTTAGTGGCGAATATCGGTGTTATTTTACCAACCTCCCTTGCCGTCATTTTACTGGCCCGGTTTTTAATGAAGTACTCTAATTCTCCGGTTTTAAAAGGAATGCTTAAGGGAGTACGTCCAGTTGTAGTCGTTTTAATAGCTCAAACCGCCTATGATATGGGTATTGGCTCCTTCCCCGACCTTACGACTTGGGGAATTGCTTTGGCGACCGTTGTTTCTGTATTCTGGTTAAAATTGCATCCCGCACTTATTATCTTAGCTTCTATGGGTTTTGGATTATTAGTTTTTCGTTAAATCTTAGAATCCTGCTAAATACCTAATGACTTATATTTCGGAGTAATTTACGTAGTATATCAACCTTTGAAAGGGGGGGCTCTTCGTGTTTAGAAACTTATGGGACCTATTTATTGGCTTTACCCGAGCTTCAAACCTGGGGTTTGGTGGTGGTCCTTCACTCATTCCTCTCGTAAAAGCCGAAGCGGTGGATCGCTATCATTGGATGGATAACGAAGAGTTTGCGGATGCCCTTGCTATTGGTAATGCTTTACCAGGGCCAATCGCCACTAAGATGGCAGCTTATATTGGATATAAAGTCGCGGGTTGGTTAGGTGCTTTAGCAGCCACAATTGGAACTGTTGCTCCTACCGTAATCGTTGTAGTTTTACTAGGAAGTCTAATTGTGAAATATTCAAATTCTCCAGAACTTCAAGCGATGCTCAAAGCCGTTCGGCCTGTAGTAGTTGTGCTTGTTGCGGAGACAGCGTATGATATGGGTAAGAAGGCTTTCCCATCCAGCAGTACTTGGGGAATTGCTGTTGTGACAGTGGCGCTGCTTTATTTGGCTAATATCCACCCGGCATTTATTATCGTAACAGCTATGCTGTTTGGTTGGGCAGTGTATGGCAGAACTAAAAAAGTAAGGTAATTAATTTGTAAAAACGTAACTAGTTACTTGACTTTAAGAGGAAAATAAGCAAGATTAAACTAAAGGCATTTGTAAGGATCAACTAGTAGGAGGAATACGGATGAACGAATGCGTATTTTGCACACTACCAGAGACCGTCAACCTTGTAGAAAACGAACTAGCCCGGGCATTTTATGACAAGTATCCAGTCAGCAAGGGACATGTCCTAATCGTTCCCAAAAGGCATGCTTCAAGTTTCTTTAATGCGACTGCAGAAGAAATGGCTAGTGTCGGTGAACTTCTTACCAAAGTTAAAGAATTGTTAGATGAGAGGTTCCATCCTGATGGCTATAATGTGGGAGCTAATGTAGGGACTGCTGCTGGTCAGACAGTATTTCATTGGCATATACATGTCATTCCTCGTTACAATGGAGATGCAGGAACTGTGAGGTGGCATTCATAGCATGATCAACCGGGAAAGGTTGTTGGCCGAGTTCCTCGAGCTCATTAGAATTGATTCTCCGACAAAGAATGAACGTGAAATAGCGGATGTACTTAAAGGCCGTCTCCAAAGCATGGGTCTGGCCGTAACAGAGGACAATGTAGGCCAAAGGATTGGGGGCAACAGCGGTAATGTTTTTGCCTACTTAAAAGGCAACCTGCCAAAAGCTCCGATCATCTTATTTTCGGCCCATATGGATACAGTAGACCCTTGCCTAAATATTGAACCCGTGTTGCATGAAGGCGTAATTTCTTCGAAAGGGCCAACAATCCTAGGAGCTGACGATAAATCAGGGATAGCACCGATTTTAGAAGCACTAAGAACCATCAAAGAGCAAAATGTCCCACATGGGGATATTCAGATTATTTTTAGTGTAGCAGAAGAAGGGGGTCTCAAGGGCGCTAAGAACCTAGATCAAGCGCTGCTGAAAGCCGACCTTGGATTTGTCATGGATTGTGTTGGTGGACCAGGAGAAATAATTTTAGCTGCCCCAGGTCAAGATCGTCTCAACGTGATGATCAAGGGCAGGGCGGCTCATGCTGGTTTTGCCCCAGAAGATGGAATCAGCTCAATTGTCGTCGCAGCTAAGGCAATTTCGAGTATGTCAACAGGCAGGATTGATGAGGAAACTACGTCAAATATCGGAACGATTCAGGGCGGTAGAGCAACGAATATCGTGGCTGACAGAGTTGACATAACTTGTGAAGCAAGAAGCAGAGACTTATGGAAACTAGAACATCAAACAGCTCATATGTGCGAAACGTTCCAGCGATGCGCTGAGGAAATGGGCGCTGTTGCAGAAATTGAGGTCATCCGTTTATATGAACCCTTTACGCTGACTGAGGATTCTCAAGTGGTAGCTATTGCTAGCCAGGCAGCCAGGTCTGCTGGATTAAATGTCATCACTGGGGTAACTGGCGGTGGTAGTGATGCTAACTATTTTAATCGCTATGGTGTACCCTGCGCGGTTTTAGGAACGGGGATGCACAAGCCTCATACCACTGAGGAATGGATCGAGGAAGAGGATTTGTATAAGACAACAAATTTACTGCTTGAGATCATAAAGGTTGTAGCGAAGATTGAGAAGAGCTAGTGTGGTGTCGTGCTGGAAGTGTGGTTCGCCCAAAGGCAAAAAGGGAGAGTTCAAAAACAGAGCTCTCCCTTTTTTCTTTGTAACAATATCTTAAAGTATGTAGGGGCAATTCATGAATTGCCCCTACGAGTTTTTTGTTTAGTAAATTTAAAGCTGTTTGGGAAAACTGATATTTACATAAATAAAGAGAGGTAGATGATAGTGGCAAACGATTATTATATGAAAGATACTTCAAATGATAGACAGGCAGAATGCGAATGGATGATTCGGACACAAATTATGAGTCGTGACATAACGAATGAAGCCGTCATTAATAGTATGCTGTCTGTTCCAAGACATAAGTTTGTTATGGAGGATAAGCAAGAGTTAGCGTACTATGACACAGCCCTAGAAATCGAGGAAGAACAAACCATCAGTCAGCCGTATATAGTTGCTCTTATGGCTCAGGCTTTAGAGTTGAAAGCAAATGACAAAGTTTTAGAAATAGGAACGGGTTCCGGTTATTCGGCAGCGATACTATCCCGCATGGCCAGGAAAGTCATTACAATCGAGCGGCACGACTTATTAGCTGAGCTTGCTAAAGAACGATTCAGGAGCCAAGGGTATAATAATATTGACGTCCTTGTTGGTGATGGCACTCTTGGTTGGTCTGAAAAGGCACCGTTTGATGCCATTTTGGTTACTGCAGGAGGGCCGAAGATACCTATTCCTTTAATAGAACAACTAGCCCTTGGAGGTCGCTTGGTGATTCCGGTAGGAGATCAGGGGGAACAACACTTATTACGTGTTAAGAAAACGATTGACGGTGAATTAATAGAAGATAATTTAGGAGCAGTGCGTTTTGTTCCTCTTATTGGAACAAAGGGTTGGAACCAAGATGATGTAGGAAACTTTAGTTAAATCCCTTTACCCAGCTTTTTTTTGATATAATAGGGACAGCTTTAGAAAGTATAATAACTTTAAGGAGATGTTCGTTATTATGATAAAGAAAGCCTTGGAGGTATTGCAAAGGTATTTCGGTTATACGCAATTTCGAGATGGCCAGCAAAAAGTGATCGCTAGTTTACTCCAAGGTTCGGATACCTTAGCTATTATGCCGACAGGAGCCGGGAAATCCCTCGCCTATCAAATTCCAGCTCTTTTATTTAAAGGAACAACTCTTGTCATATCACCCCTAATTTCCTTAATGAAAGATCAGGTAGATGCCCTGCAACAATATGGAGTCCCGGCAACCTTTATCAATAGTTCACTATCTCTCAAGGAAGTCAGGTCCCGGATTGAGCTGGCTGCACATGGGAAGTATAAGCTTCTGTATGTTGCTCCTGAGCGCTTAGAGTCGGATAGTTTCCGTAGCCTTTTAGAGTCATTGCAGGTTACCTTTTTAGCCATCGATGAAGCGCATTGTGTCTCTCAGTGGGGGCATGATTTCCGGCCAAGTTACCTTCAGTTGGGGCCTTTCCTTAAGTCCCTTCCTCAGAAACCACTGATCGGAGCGTTCACTGCAACAGCAACTGAAGAGGTCCAATCGGATATCATACGACTGTTAGGGTTAAGTAAACCGGGGATATTTGTGACTGGATTTGATCGTCCCAATCTTACCTTTTCTACGTTTCGAGGGGAAAATAAAAAGGATTTTGTGCTTGAATATACTAAAACTCATGCTGACCAGCCTGGGATTATCTATGCAGGGACCCGTAAAGAAGTTGACAATCTCCAGAGCTTTTTAATGAAGAGTGGCTTAAAGGTTGGAAAGTATCATGCGGGTATGACGGATGAAGATCGCAAAAAAAGCCAAGAGGATTTCCTGTTTGATGAAATAACTGTGATGGTGGCGACCAATGCCTTCGGGATGGGAATTGATAAATCTAATGTACGCTATGTAATCCATTATAATATGCCGAGGAATATGGAAGCCTACTATCAAGAGGCGGGGCGTGCCGGACGTGACGGAGAACCGGGAGAATGTCTCTTGTTATTTTCACCTCAAGATGTGGTGTTGCAAAGATATTTAATTGAACAAAGCATTTTCCAACCGGAACGGAAAATGAATGAACTTAAGAAACTTCAAGGAATGGTGGATTACTGTCATACCCCGCGGTGCTTACGCAAGTCGATTCTAGAGTATTTCGGAGAAGAAGATGTCCGGGAAGAATGCAATAACTGTAGTAGTTGTAATGACGAGCGGGATACTGTTGATATTACCTTAGAGGCCCAAAAAGTATTTTCCTGTATTTATCGAATGAGAGAACGGTTTGGTATCGGTTTAGTGGCTGAGGTATTAAAAGGATCACGCAAAGCAAAGATCAGAGAACTTCGCTTTGATGAACTATCAACACATGGAATTATGCAAGAAGTCGCCCTTCAGGATATCAAAGATCTTATCAACTGTTTAGTAGCCGAGGGCTATCTGCAATTATCAAATGGAGAATATCCAGTAGTAAAACTCTTGCCTAACGCAGTTTCTGTTCTGAAAGGGGAAGCTAAGGTGACTCGAAAAGTATCGCCGAAGCCTTCTCGACAGGAATCAGAAGAGGTTAGTTTATTTGATCGTTTGCGTGCGCTGCGCAGAGAAATAGCCCTTCGCGAAAACCTTCCGCCATATATGATTTTTGCAGATAGTACCTTAAGGGAAATGGCACAAATATGTCCATTAAATCACCGGGCTATGATTCGAATCAGTGGAGTGGGAGAACGAAAGCTAGAAAAATACGGGGATGAATTTCTAGCTGTAATAGGAAATGCTTGTAAGAATCAGGAAGCTGAAGAGACTCGTTCTGAGATTAATGAATTAGAGAAACCGCCGGCGAAAAATAACCAACCTTCTCATCTACAAACATTGTTTATGTACAGAGAAGGACACTCTTTAGAGGAAATTGCGAACATTAGAAAGGTTACCCCGATTACAATTCAAAACCATCTTGTGCGTTGTGGTCTTGATGGGCAGGTTGTACCGTGGGATGACTTTATTCCGGTTGAACAGGAACCTCAAATTTTGGAAGCAATCCAGCAAGTGGGTGGAGAGAGATTACGTCCTATTAAAGATCTTCTCTCAGATGAAGTCGAGTGGTTTACGATTCGGGCTGTTTTAGAGAAGCACAAAGTTGTAGGAGGTAGTGATCAGTAACTTTAAAATCCTTCTTTCGCTAAAGTGTGAGAGCGAGGGAAGGATTTAGTTTGATTCCCTAAGTAGTAGTTGGAGCCATATCATAGAAGGAGTTTCCGTGTCATGCAAGAAAGTGATCAAGTTCATATTAATAAGTCTATGAAGACAAACCGATCTGTTGTTTTAGCAAGTGTTTTGCTAGCTATCTTTATAGCTGCCATAGAAGGGACGATCGTGGCTACGGCGATTCCTAGTATTGTAGCAGATCTTGGCGGTTTTTCTCTATTTAGTTGGGTTTTTTCGTCCTTTCTTTTGGCTCAAGCAGTCACAATCCCGATTTATGGGAAACTTGCTGATTTGTACGGAAGAAAACCCATTTTTACCTTCGGAATTATAGTTTTCCTGATTGGGTCTATGCTTTGTGGTTTAGCTAAAACAATGAATATGCTCATAGTTTTCCGATTGATTCAAGGTTTAGGTGCAGGAGCGGTGCAGCCTATTGCCACCACAATTATTGGGGATATTTTTAATCTTTCTGAACGTGCTCGGATCCAAGGTTATGTCTCTAGTGTTTGGGGAGTTTCTTCAATTATTGGCCCAGCCCTTGGAGCCTTCTTTGTTCAGTATGTTCATTGGGCGTGGATTTTTTGGGTAAACGTGCCGATTGGTGTGTTCGCGGTAGCGGGGATATGGTTCTTCCTAGGGGAGACTGTACATAAGCGACAACATAGCATTGATTATATAGGCTCGGGACTTATTTTCGTTTCGATCAGTGCCTTGATGATTGTCTTTATCCAAGCGGGAACTGTATGGGGATGGTACTCTGCGCCAGTGATTCTTTTAGTTGGGGTTTCTATCGTTGGATTTTATCTTTTCATTTTGCAGGAAAGACGTACCGCAGAGCCAATTATGCCTTTGGAGATTTGGAACGATTCTTTACTTGTGGTTTCAAACGTAGCAACTTTAACGACGGGTATTGTGATCATTGGCATCTCATCATTTCTACCCACCTACATTCAAGGTGTAATGGGACAGTCTCCAATCATTTCTGGTTTTGTGATTGCTTTTATGACAATGGGTTGGCTGATTGGTGCAATGTTAGCTGGTAAGGTTATGTTTAAATTCGGATTTAGACGTATCGCCATCGCAGGAGGGTTTTGGGTTCTGATGGGTACCCTGTTTTTAACAGCAATGCGACCTGAAAGAGGTTGGCTCTGGGCAGGAGCAGGCTCGCTTTTAATTGGTATTGGAATGGGATTAGCTAGAACTGTTTTTATAGTCGGTATTCAAGACAGCGTGGAGTGGAAAATGCGTGGAGTAGCGACAGCTTCTAATATGTTTATGAACATATTAGGAAATACAATGGGTGCAGCTCTTTTAGGTGGAGTTTTAAATACCAAACTGACAAGTTATTTAAAGAGTGTCGGTGAAGGATCATATAATACTGATGTTATTAACGTTTTACTTGACCCAGTTAAGAAAGGAACACTTCCAGATAAGGTTATTAACCTAATGACATCAGGTTTAACAATATCACTTCAGTATGTCTTTTATGGTATCTTTATTATTGCAATCTTAAGTTTCATCCTAGTTTTGTTCTTTCCGATTAAGACAAGAAAAGCTTCATAACTCCATAATTTATTGGCAGAATTAAATATGTGTTGATTCTGTGTAAGACACTGAAGTATTTTCGATTTCTAATGACACTTTTCGAGAAGAAAGGTATTGACCATTTCATAGGAACGTGATAATATAACAAATGTCGCTCTTGGGGGGGTAAAACCTTGGAAGAGATAATGTGGAAACAGTGAAATACTTGTTGACAGCAAGCGCTGAAAATGGTATTATAACTGAGTGTCACAAGACACGTAGGGATTAAATGGTTATAAGATAAATACTTAGGATCTTTAATCGAATCCAAAGCAAAACTAGCTATTGACAACATAAGTTGAAAATGCTAAGATGTGATTCCGGCCCAAACGGGGCAAGAAAAAATGATGGTCTTTGGTCTTTGAAAACTAAACAACAAGGACAGCCAATGAGAGAGACTCGCAAGAGTCTCAAAATAAATCATGAGTCAATCATCTTCTTCTAGAAGAAGTGAAATAACTTTTTTTGGAGAGTTTGATCCTGGCTCAGGACGAACGCTGGCGGCGTGCCTAACACATGCAAGTCGAAC
>NZ_JABZFS010000075.1:0-21220 GCF_014237355.1 Desulfosporosinus sp. | reverse complement strand
TGCGGGGGCCGGATTTGAACCGACGACCTTCGGGTTATGAGCCCGACGAGCTACCGCTGCTCCACCCCGCGACGTGTTTAGATTTTTGAGGTACGAAGTTCGGCCTGCGAACTTTTCTCATTCCTCAAATACTAACTGAATTGTATTTATTATTTCTAAGATCTGTAATTCCAAACAGGTTTTTTCTTCATGTTTCGAATTACAATCTCCGAACCTTCGATAATGGTGGGCAGGGATGGATTCGAACCATCGTACCTCGCGGAACAGATTTACAGTCTGTCGCCTTTAACCACTCGGCCACCTACCCATGAATATTGAAGCCATATATGGCGACCCCGATCGGACTTGAACCGACGATCTCCTGCGTGACAGGCAGGCATGTTGACCACTACACCACGGGGCCATGATTTGGTGGGCGATGACAGGGTCGAACTGCCGACATCCTGCTTGTAAGGCAGGCGCTCTACCAACTGAGCTAATCACCCTTGAACTCTATTTTGGTGACCCGTACGGGATTCGAACCCGTGTAACCGCCGTGAAAGGGCGGTGTCTTAGACCGCTTGACCAACGGGCCACTGTTTTTGAGAACTTTTTTAGTATAGCTGAAGGTTGTCGAAATGTCAACTCTTTTAAGGAGTTATTTTTAAAAAAAATGTCCTATTTTAAAAGGCGTTTGTATTGAGGTCTAGCCACTTAAACAAACTTTAAATCATGGAGTTTATATAATTAACACAATTCATAAAAACACCATATTAAAGATTTGTCGTCCCTAAAAGTAGAACAGATCACCTAAACATGTAGTTTAGGCGATCTGTGGGCAATATTTCAACCTTTACTTATTCGTATTTTTTATTGAGATACTTTTTCTTTAAATAACTAGAATAACAGACTGCCAAAGGATTATGACCTAAGACACGATCCTTAACTGCGTAAGTGGTGACAGGTACTTTGGAGTACTTATTGAACAACATATCATGGCCAACACATAAGCCCACTGCTATATTTAATTCGGTTTCGTCTTTTTCTAAGACTTTGGCTTGAAGAATAGGATCACAAATAACTTCGATTTTGTCTTCTTTCACTTTAGGAATTTCATAGTCCTCTTTCTTAAGACCACCAATTTTACAACAAGCGGAATACACCTCAAAATGTTGAGATAAAATCTTATCTAAGATTGCAGCTTCTTCGGATAAACCTACGCAGAAAGCCATTCCGAGTTTCTTGTAACCCATTTTCTTTGCAAACATGATTAATTCATCCAGACGGCTAAGATTGTTACCATATTGAGCTTGGAAATGACCACTGAGCCGATGAAAAGGTTTGTTTTCTTCTTCAAAACATTCATCGAGTGTATATTTTCCCCCAGTACAATCAAAGCCTTCTTTATCACACATGTTTTTTGTCTTCATTTTACATGATGCACATTTCATTTTAAGACCCCCTTATAACTTAAGCACGATTTGTAGATATTATCAGATTTTGATTCCAACTAGTGGCAAAACATATTTGAGCCCGATATAGAACAATATAACTGCAAGGAACATTTTCATATAGCGAGCATTGATATACTTAGACACTCGAGCTGCTACTACAGTACCGATAGCCACACCAGCTAATTCAAAGGCTAGAAACTGAAGATCTAGAGAACTACCCATCGAGAGATAGTTTAAAATACTGGTTGAAGAGGATACTAAAATGGAAAGAACAGATGTTCCGGCTACAATGTACATTGGGAATCCCATCACACTGGTCATAAAGGGAACTAGTAAGAAACCACCGCCGACCCCTAGAGATGCAGAAAGTACTGCAACTAAAAGCCCCGTAATAAACACGGTAATAGCATTATAGTTAAATTCTTGACCGGCAAAAGTAAAGGTGTTTTGAATACCAACCTTTTTAAAATTAACCCCAATTTCCTTAAGCTCATTCATTTTGCCCGAAGCTTTAAGTTCTTTTACTTTTGCAGCAAATGTATCATTAGCGGCTTTTACTGATTTTTGACTGTCCCTAAATTTCGCGGTACACTCATAGCCAATACGTATTGCAATACCTAAAGTGACAATACCGAAGTAAGGTTGGAACGTTTTCATGTCTTTTAATAAAGTGTGCGAAAGTGAAGAGCCTAGTATTGCACCAACGATTCCACCTAAGCCCAGAGCAACAGCGGTAGGTACAACAATTCGCTTCTCACGAAGATATAGAGGGGTACCAACGATAGGGCTAACCAGTGTTAATATCTGGTTCATGGGTTTTACCATATTGGCATTTTTTAGTCCGAAAATACTCATATGTCCTACACCTGCTAAGATACCGCCAGCTGCTCCTACAGATGTAAAAACATAGCCTACAAAGATTCCCCAAAGGATCAAACTAATAGGACTGGCGTCTACGCCAGCTAATGCGAAATGCATATTCATAACATTCTCCTCCAATTTCGTAAACTTTAAAGTTTAGTTGCTTCTGATGCTCTCAAACCAAATAAACCCAGTCTGTTTAATTTAGACTTAATTAGTTTCACAAGCCATTTTCCAATATAAAATAAGAAGTAGGTAGCTAAGTATGCTCCAAAAATATTGACTTGCCAGTTTACAGTTGGAATAGTGACAGTTGGCCATTTTAAACTAATTAAACAAATTATAAGAACGTGAGGAACTAATCGGTATATTGAATCTACTACTACCGCTGTTAGGTAATCAAAAAACACTTCTCTCATTTCCGCCTGAAGAGACTTATAAGCCTCTGCATCCCCGATGTCAACTGCCACTCCTGAAAGCTCATCTAATTCCTGATACCGTTTTTTATAGTGCAGAACTTTTTTAGTGTGGGGGTCTTTAAGGAATTTCACTAGTTCAGAAAGTTTCTTCATAGCTAAACGCCTCTCTTGATAATATTTGCACTTGCTAGATCAGCACTGCCTTTCTAGGGTAAGTTCTTCCTCCTTTCGCTTTTCTCATATTTACTATGTGTATAATTTATCAAACCCCGAGCGCTATTAATGTCTGAACCGAGACCATATTTATGTCTATCTTACGACCATATTTTTGTCTACCGAAAGACTATATTTATGTCAATTTAAAGACTATAATAGTGTCAAGTTAATTACAGTATTTTTGTCTAATGTATGACTTTTATAATGTCTACTAAACGACAATTCTTTAGCCAACGTTTGCATCACTAATAACACCGTAATGGTCTCAACATAAGTTGAGCGAACTCTCTACGGTGTTAGAGTCTGCCTCGCATTGGATAAAAAAGAAAGAGGCTAGCGTTCGATGCTAGCCTCTCTTATACAATCCATTTGCTTAGCTTATCTATATCAAGTATATACACTTCTTTCTCTTCAATAGCTATACTATTCTCTTGTCTAAATATATTAAGCAAGGAGGTAACCGTCTGTCTTGACGTTCCTATCATACAAGCTATCTCTTCATGAGTTAAGCGAAAGCCTATTTTCGTACCCGTCTGGGTTTCCACTCCTGCACGTTCAGTCATTTTGAGAAGCAGCATTGCTAGTCTTCCAGGCACCTGAAAACAAACCATTTCTTGAATAATTGCTTCAGCCTCTCGCATTCTAACCCCGAGGGTTGTAGCAACTTTAATTGCAATGGACGGATGGTTAACTAGTAATTCCTCAAAGCGTGCGTTACGTACAACTACCAATGTGGCATCATTGATAGCACCTGCAAAACAGGTTCGCTCCCCGTGGTACAAAGTTTCAGCCAAGCCCATTAACTGTCCAGACGTTCTCATACTTCCAACTGTGACTCTTCGTCCATCAGGAGTTATTCTATATATTTTTACAAAACCTTCTTCTATCAAATATATTCGGTCAGCAGTATCCCCTTCAGAGAAAATTATTTGTCCCTTAGGATAATGAACTACTGTCCCATATTCTCTGATAAGGTTTTTTTCATTATCATCTAACTCTAGTGCTTCATGATTAATGCATTCCATTGTAGATTTACCCCTCCATATACCTTTATTATATAACAAATTTCTACAATAATGCTACTCAAATTTCAGAATTATTAAGAATGTGATCCATTACTCATCACGCTCTTTCACCCTTAAAGATAAAAATTGATATGCAGAAAATATATTATAATTTCTGACTTTAGTGTTTATTTAGCATTGAAATAAATACCAATTATTTGGAATTATTACGTTCCATATGGAATTATTGCATTCCAAAGAAGAAAATAAGCCCGTAGTGAGAATTTTGTGATTTATCAAATAATTATTAGTTTACCGGAACATCGGTATTCCATTAAACATCATACTCGGAATATTATATTTAAATTACTGTACCTAACCCTTAGATTATAACTGTTATAGCTTATAGCTATTTTATTTGGCATAGCTTTTGCATACTTAATTGGAATATGAAATGGAAACGAGCTTGGTAATCAACAATTAACAGTGATCTAAGAATCGTTGACTTTTCTTAAAAGAAGAAAGGGGGATTAATAAGATGAGTAAGTTTAATAGTGGAGTTCTATTTAACGGAATCGACTTAGGTTTTATTGGAAGTATGGTTGATAGGGTAAAGCAAGATCCCGAAAAAGCTAAAAGAACGCTAAAGACAAGTACAGTATGGCTGGGCGGAACTAGGTCAGAAACCACAATCCGTGATTTCAAGTATATCATTGATGAACCTTGGGGTAATGAACAAGGAGGTGCTCAACCAGGAGAAATTGTACTAGCTGCTTTAGGATCTTGTTTAGTCGTAGGCTACTCTTTCGATGGAGCCCTGCATGGCATTCCCCTTAAAAAGATTGAGATTGAAATTGAGGGAGATAGTAATGGTATTGCATTTATGCAAATTCCGACAGACATAATGCCAAATTTAACAACTGCTCGGATTAAGGTCTGTCTTGAAAGCGATGCCAGTAAAGAGGTATTGGAAGAGATGCATAAACGTGTTATATCAATTTCTCCAGTATCTTCTACCTTAACAAATGTTGTGAATCTGGAATTTGATCTTAAAATCGGAACCTAAATGCCGACATAGTGTCTAGCAAAATATCTAAATATTTAAAATAGTTAGTCTGTCAATGATTTCTTTCTACGCGCAAAAGTCGCACTGATTTCAGTGGGACTTTCTGTCCTCATAGATAACCTAAGTTAAAACCTAGAAATAAGGAACTATTGCTTTGTATTGGGCTTCCTAATCTAAGTTATAAGGGGATGTCTTATGAAAAGAGAACAGGCCAGTAACTGGTCATTAGAATTTGAGAACGCAATAGCGACATCGGGGTTAGCGGATGACATAAGTCGCTGTATATCTTGCGGTAAATGTACTGGTGTATGTCCTGTGGCTGCCATTAGTCCTTCCTACAATCCAAGACAGATTATTCGGGAAGTACTACTTGGCAATTATGAAAGGATCGTTAAAAGTGAAGAAATTTGGCGTTGTTTCTGGTGCGCAAATTGCGCCGCTACTTGTCCAAGCGAGATTAAATATCCACTTCTAATGCTTTATATCCGATACTTCTCTATGTCACATGGAGCTGGAAAAAAGCATGTAGATCCCTTCATCCGTTTCGTCACCAAAGCTAGAAAAGAAGCTGTGACCTTCCAGCCTGGTAAACCTGCTAGACTGGATGAAATTAGGGCCTTAAGGAGCAGTCTAGGCTTAGCGCCGCTTAGAATTGTATCAGACAAAGGTATAAAAGAGTACCAAAAGTTATTTGAAATTACCGGCACTGACGAATGGCTCAAGAATTATCAAGAAACTCCAGAAGTCCCTATCGATCTAAGTTATCTGGAGGGAAGAATATTGGTACAGGATGATTCCATAAGTGGTTCAGAAAGGGAGGCTTAAGATGGAAGAATATCAAAGATTATCCCTTATTGATCCGCAAAGAGTAGCCAAATTACCTACACCCGAAAAACTATTCTTATTTCTCAGTTGTACAGGAAGTATTGAATACCCGGGTACTGAAAGAGCGGTAAGGATTGTTGGCGAAAAACTAGGTATTGAATTTATAGAATCTGTCGATCAAACCTGCTGCACAGGGTATATGTTGACATGTAATGCCGTAAACCCTCAGCTTGCTTTGGCATCCACTTCCCGCAATTTGAGTATTCCTCAGGAAATGGGCCTGGATGTAGGGGTGTTTTGTAATGGTTGTTATGGATACCTGAGAGAATTAGCACATCTATTACATTCAAACCCAGCTTTCAAAGAGGTTGGAGATAAAGCAAACGAGGCCTTAGGCCGTGTAAAGTATCATGGCCATACAAAAATTTATCATGTACAGGAATTATGGTATCGTCAATTAGAAAAACTAACTAGTTTAGTGAAACGACCATTAACTGGTCTAAAAATAGCAGCCCACTATGGTTGTCACTATTTGGCAAACAAGGATGTTGCTATCGATGACGCCCAATATCCTACATTCCATGAAGAAATTTATAAGGCTCTTGGAGCGACACCGGTAGTTTATAAAGAACGGCGTGCCTGCTGTGGCTATTCTGTGGGTAGAGGATTTACACACCGCGAAGAGACGGTTTTACCCCATATTACCAATAAAATGCTGAGCGCCGCCGCGGCAGGAGTTCAATTAATGACTACAACTTGCCCCGGTTGTAATACTGCCCTCGACCGTGAACAGAAGACCATTACTTCAAGGGGTAAACACGTTAGTATTCCAGTGATTGATTTATCTCAGCTTATTGCTTTCGCTTTAGGTGCGCCAGTTGAGCAGTTAGGTTTTAAGGCTAATACTACACCTGTTTTACCTGTGCTGGAACGCTTTGTTAAATAAAGTATGGGAATCTTCCAGGAAAATTTCAAGGTGAAAGGAGCATGAAAATGCTTAATGAGGGTGTTCTGGTTGTCGGCGGAGGGGTTGCTGGCATGCAGGCTGCTATTGATATAGCTGCCTCCGGCAAAGAAGTTGTCTTAATTGATAAGGACAAGAATCTCGGAGGTCATGTGAAGGAATATGGTGCTTTGTTTCCGGATCTCACTGAAGGGGCATCCTTGGTTGAACAAAAGGTCCGGATTATTAAGAATAATCCTAAGATCAAGGTTTTAGTAGGTACGGAAGTCAACAAACTTCAGCAGGTTGAAGGTGCTCTTAAAGCAAGTTTTATAAATACGGGGAATCCACAGGAACAGATCTTTTCAGCTGCAGTCATATCAACCGGGTTTGATAATTTTGATGGTAAAAAATATGGTGAATATGGGTATGGACGTTTTCCAGGGGTAATTACAGGTATCGATTTTGAACATCAGGAAGAAGCAATTTTAAAAAGGCCTGTTAAAACAGCCGTTTTTATAAAATGTGTTGGATCACGTGACAGAAGCAAAGGAATGCCTTATTGTTCTAAGATCTGTTGTATGTATACTGCCAAACAAGCTTTAGAACTAAAAAAAGCCCAACCAAATGCCCAAGTTTACGTGTTCTATATGGATATACGATCTAACTTCAAAAACGGGGAAGAATTCGTCCGTGGAGTCATGGAAAATCAACATGTTAAGTATATTCGCGGAAGGGTTGGCAAGGTAATACCTACCAATGGCCGTTTGCTGATTCGAGCAGAGGACACTCTTATGGGGGTTCCTATAGAATTAGAAGCAGATCTGGTAGTTCTTGCTACAGCAATGGTTCCCAGTCAAGCTACTCAATCATTGGTCACTCAAGTTGGGGGCAAACTTGATAATAACGGTTTTATCCTGCCAATTCCTATGGCAGAAAGCGAAAATCCAATGAGCTTAACAAAGGGTGTATTCTATGCTGGTGCTTGTGGTTTTCCTTGTGATGTAAAAGATGCGATGAATCAAGGTAGTGCAGCTGCAGCTGGGGTATTAAGTTATCTTCAATCCAATCGGGGAGCCGCAAAGTAAGGGAGATTAACGGAAAAGGGAGGGTCTCCGATGACCATGGTAATAACCGGTAATTCAACGTTGCAAGCTGAAGTAGAGGGTATCTGTGATGTCAACATTGATGCCTGCATACAATGCGGGACTTGTACGGGTGGATGTAGTGGCATCGAACTTATGGAGTATGGTCCACGTCAGATTATCCAGTTAATTAAACTCAATCAGCGCCAACTTCTGTTAGACAGCAAAGCTATATGGATGTGCGTTTCCTGTCATATATGTGAGGACCGCTGCCCATCAAAGATTAAGATTACTAGTTTAATGGATACCTTAAGAGAAATGGCTTGCAAAGAACCAACAACTAAGACGAATGAACAAATAAAATTCCATAAATTATATGTTAAACAAGTGAAGGCCTTCGGAAGATCGCACGAATCAATATTAACCATGGCTTTAACGTTTAAAGGCACACCCCTGCCACCCCTAAAACTAATGAAAGATCTCATAACTCGTATGAGAGTGGATATGACACCTCCACACAGGCCGAATAAGTCGTATCGTCTTTCAATAAGACGAGTAGAGGAAAAGGGGGGTAAACGCCATGGTAAGTAAACCAATAGCTTATTTCCCCGGCTGCTCACTTCACGGATTAGCAAAGCCTTTTGATACTTCAACCCGACTTGTATGTAACAAAATCGGAATAGCTCTACAGGAGCCGGATGATTGGAATTGTTGTGGAGCAACATCCGCCCACAGTATTGACCATACACTTAACTTAGCATTAGGGGCTAGAAACTTGAATCTTGTAGCGAAGAGTATGTCAAATACGGTTACGGCTCCATGCGCCGCTTGTTATAGTAATTTAAAACGGTCAAGCCTTGAACTTCAAAATCCCCAGAAACGTAAATTTGCTAGTGAATTGGTTGACGATGATTTAGAAAATGTTGAGAACGTCAATGTTATTCATCTATTGGAGCTGTTGTCTGAAACTTCTATTTCGAATGAAATTAAAGCTAGCTTAAAGTACCGTTTTTCTGATTTGAACGTTGTATGCTACTATGGTTGTTTAACCGTAAGACCCAACTTGGAGTCAGACTTAGAATCTGATAGTTCGGAAAACCCTCAAAGCATGGATAGACTTTTAGGGGCTTTAGGAGCCGATGTACGGGACTGGTCGCATAAGAGCGAATGTTGTGGCGGAAGTCATTCCCTCTGCGGTCCAGAACTGGCTAACATACGGACGGATGAAGTCCTTCGTCAAGCAATAGCCTCCGGAGCAGATGTCATCGCTGTAGCTTGCCCATTATGTCATTCAAACTTAGAGTTCCGGCTACATGCATTACAAGCTCGTGGTAAGCAAATCCCTGTAGTGTTCTTTACTCAATTAATAGGATTAGCCATGGGATTTACTACCAAAGAAGTTGGATTAAATAAGCTGTTAGTTAATTCTTTCCCCTGGCGGGAGAAGCTAACATTAGCGTAATTAGTCTTTAAAACCCCCGGTCCTTGTGCATTTGTTAATGCAGGGATCGGGGGTTTTATTATATTCCATTAATATTTGACAAATTATCTTGAATGACTTAGGGACTAATTTCATATCATGGTTTAATTACCGCTAGCACTTCTTGAATCATTAATACCACTATTACAATAGTTGAGGCAGCCAACAGCAACTCCGGACCATGATTATCAATGAAAAAATCTGAGATTTTAGTTCTTAGACTCATAATGATAACCCCCTTCTTTTACTTTACCTCTGCTTTGTAAACTTTACTATCATAAATGGTCGTTATAAAATCTTATTGTAGTATATAAACACTTAACCACGGAATCCGCTGCTCGTTAACATCATTCACCGATTTGAATTATAGTTTGATCTCAAAAAGGACACATGCCCTCCATCCACATTTTTAACCTTAAACCCATGCTGGGATAAAAATCTTGAAGCTACATATCCTCTTAATCCTATTTGACAATATGCAATGATCTCTTTACTCTTATCAAGTTCTTCTATCCTTTTCCTCAGGCTATCAATAGGAATATTGATAGCTCCCTCAATGTACCCTTTTTTACTAACCTCCTTTACAGTACGCACGTCTAAAAGTACCATGTCTTCTTTTTTACTGGCCATTAATTGCTCAGCCGTAAGAGTTTCCACTCTGCCTGCTAAAACATTCTCAGCAACATAACCTGCCAGATTGACTGGATCTCTAGCTGAAGAAAAAGGTGGTGCATAGCAAAGTTCTAACTCAGTCAAATCTTTGATTGTTCCTCCTAGTCTTATCACAGTGGCTATTACGTCAATCCTTTTATCCACACCCTCATTGCCAACGCCTTGAGCCCCAAGTATCTTGCCTGCCTCACTAAAAATCAGCTTTAAGGTCAACATCTGGGCTCCCGGATAATAAGTTGCATGTGAGAAGGGATGAATAGTAACAGTACGATTCGGTATATTCAACTTATTTAGAGTTTTTTCATTATTACCAGTACATGCTGCAGTTAATTTAAAAACCTTAATGATTGAAGTACCTTGTGTACCTTGGTAAGTAGTGCCCAAGCCCGCAATATTATCTGCTGCAATCCTCCCTTGCTTATTTGCCGGTCCCGCTAAGGGAACAGTTGAATTTTGCTTGTTTATAAAATCCACGACTTCGATGGCATCTCCGACTGCAAATACATTAGCAAGATTTGTTTCCATTTTCTCATTGACAAGTATGTGCCCTTTCTCTCCTAACTGGATTCCACTATCCTCGAGGAACTCAGTATCCGGTATGACTCCTATTGCTAAGATAACTAGGTTTGCTTCCAATTTGGCCTTACTAGTAAGAGTTATTTCTACAGTACTGTCCTTATCCTTAAACTCTTTTACTCCATCATTTAAAACTAGTTTTACACCGTTGTCTGAAAGCTCCTTCTCCACCGCTGCCACGATTTCCGTATCAAAGGGGGCTAGTATATGTGGTGCAGCTTCTACTAAGGTAACTTCTAGCCCTTTTTGCTTTAAATTCTCCGCCATTTCAACCCCAACAAAGCCACCGCCAATGACCACTGCACTCTTAATTTCTCTTTCGCTTACATACGTTTTAATTCTATCTGTATCAGGAATATTTCTTAAGGTAAAGATTTTCTGACTGTCTATCCCTTCAATATTAGGTTTAATGGCTCTTGCTCCAGGGGATAAAACTAGATAGTCATACTGTTCTTTATACTCACCACCTTCCTTACTTCTTACTTTTACTGCCTTTTGTTGTGGGTCTATACAAATAACCTCATTATTGATCCTTACATCAATGTTAAAGCGATTCTTCATGCCTTCCGGTGTTTGCACTAAAAGGTGGTCTCTTTCCTTGATCGATCCTCCAATGTAATACGGCAAACCACAATTCGCAAAAGAAATATACCCGTCTCTTTCAAACATAATAATCTCTGCATTTTCATCCAGTCGTCTAAGCCTTGCAGCTACTGAAGCGCCACCAGCTACACCACCCACAATTAACACCTTTTTAGTCATAACTAATCCTTCTTTCTAATTTTAAATAGGGTTATGGAAATCGCTGGATGTAACACTTTCCTTGGAATCAGCAACCGTATGGGCCATCAGTGTTAGTAGCAAATACAAAACCTTTGTCAGATCATTTTCTGTACCTTTTATATAAACGTCTGTACCCTTTGATATCAAATCTGTCATGCGCAAACCTGCTTCTCGAATGAGCACCTCCCGTTCACCGAAAACCCGAGCATCGACAGGGCAGACGGTCACACACGCAGGTTCTTTACCCCTTTGTAAAAGGTGACTGCAAAAAGAACATTTGCCAACTTTGCCGTTATTCATAATCTTCATACCACCATGTAGGCAAGCAGTTACACAGACCTGACAGCCGATACATTTTTCAATATCATGGATAACTAACCCGTCTTCTCCACACTTAATAGCACCGATGGGACAAACAGCAACGCAAATGGGGTCTGAGCAGTGTCGACAGGACTGTGGAATATAATATCTGACCAAATGATCAGTTAAAAGTTCCCTAGGTCTTACCCTTAACCATGAATCGCCGCTCTGCAAACCATTTTCCTGCATGCAGGCAACGGTACAGCTCTTACACCCGATGCAGCGCGACACATCGACTAACATCGCATACTGACTCATTGGCCCTGCCCCCCTTCGGCTTTAGCAGCACACATGATGTTTTTGTTAGGAAAATTCCCTCCGACGGGATCCACAGCTACAGGAAAAAGGGAATTCGCCGGTGTTTTCCCATAGGGCGAATGTACTCCAAAATAAGGTTGGGTCGAAAAGTACCCCCTTGGTACACTTAAGGTAATCTTTGCAGGTAAAACCATAGCACCTGTTGACGTCTTCAATCTAACTTGGTCCCCGTCTATTACCCCTAACTCCGACGCAGTCTGAGGATGCATTTCAACATAGGGTTTTTCCATTTCCACGGCCCAGTTACTGTATTGGCACACTGTATGGTAATGGCTGGCTACCTTGTTAGTACTCAAGATATAAGGAAATTCTTCACGGCTGATTCCCTGATTTCCAGGGGAATCATACATATCTATAAAATCAATTGCCAAGGCATTCTCTCTGGCCAATTCCACTTTGCCCGAGTGTGTTGGGAATACGCCGCTCTCATACAAGCGTACAAGCTCCGGACCATTTTCTGGGCATGGAAAATGCACACCTCCCGGTGTCCTTCGCATACGTTCTATTGTAATTCCTTCAATACTCTTATTATGAGTTCTTTCCAATTCCCAGGCTGCTGCCGGGGAGTCTGGGAAATACGAGGATTCTAGACCCATGTGTTCTGCCAATTGACGGAACAAGTCTCCTCCTGATCTGGCCTCAGCATAGGTTGCGGCCGCTTTATCCTTCCACTGCAGGACCCTGTGAACACTTGCCTGTACGCCAGCCTCTTCCAACCAATGAGTTGCAGGGAGAACGACATTAGCTAATATGGCGGAGTCGTCCAGAAACAAGGTATGGCTGATAACAAAATCTAAACCTTGTATTGCTTTGGTCATACGTTTACTGTCAGGCCAATTCACACAGGGATTGCCTGCAATAAAGACCATCTTAATGTCTCCCTCTTCCATAGCTTGGTAGAGATCCACTGCAGATCTCTTACGATCAGGCTTGACAACATCATTTTTTGGAATAAGGCCTTTTGCATTTCCATAATTATTTATATGGGATATAATCCCTGATCCTTGTTTGCCAACATTACCCAGTATAACCATCAGGTCTTCAAAGGCTCTGAGCGAGGCACCAGCATTATTGACGCAGACAATACCCCTTCCTTCAAAAAGCATACCAGGTTTACACACGGCTAAATCTTCGGCCAGTTCTTTTATAACATTTTCAGGGACCCCAGTTATTCCCGCTGCCCGCTCCAAAGTAATGGATTCCACTGCTTGTGCCAATTGTTCAAATCCATTCGTGAGTTCTGCGACAAAGGTCTGGTCATAAAGATTATTATCAATAACAAACTTCAGCAAAGCCATTCCCAAGGCCCCGTCGGTGCCGGGTCTAATCTGGATAAAACGGTCTGCTGCCTGAGCCGTTTCAGTAAAACGAGTATCAATAACGACTATTTTTGTTCCTTGCCGCTTGGCTTCCAAAATCCAGTGAAACTGACCCGCTTTAGTCTGGGCGCAATTATTACCTACAATCAACAGTATCTTAGACCTTACCACATCAGATAGCGGTGCTGTCGCAGATCCGTTGCCAAATATCTCCTTCCGAACATTGAATTCCGACTCCATGCAGATAGGTCCTGTCCCGAAGTTAGCCATACCTGTTAACTTAGAGAAAATGCTATGGGCTAATTTACTGTAAGATCCGCCTATTTTGGAGGTAATACCCACAACCGATCCTGTCCCATTATCTTTAATATAATGGTTGTATTTTTGTGCAATAAGCTCTAGTGCTTCATCCCAAGAAATTCTCTCAAATTTACCGTTAACTTTTTTCATTGGATATTCTAAACGGTATGGTCCGTACAATGTCTGAGCAATCTCCATGGGTTTGGCACAAATTTTTCCTTTATTATAGGGATTATCCGAATCACCAAACACTGCCTGTACCTTTCCCTCATGATCCAGACTTACTTTAATCCCACACCCACCGTTACAAAGGCAGCAAATAGACGTTCTTAGGTTATCATCTGGTTCTAAGGGTTTACTGTTTATGCCTAATGACTTTGGTCTAACATAGGAACCCATTTTACATCCCCCCTTTGCCCACCGGATAGAAACCTTGATATTTAATAGGGTTTGTTAATAAATAGTTCAGGTAGTTAATGTCAACCTTCGCTCTCTTTCTGATCAAGGCACTTAGAATGCCTGCTCCTTCGATTTTTCCGACCATAATCATTCCAATCAAACGTCCATCTCTTATTACGAATTTACGATAGAAATTATTTTTAGGTTCCGATGCTTTAAGCACAATCCCTTCACCCGGAGGCAAATTCATGATTCCGGCCGAAATAAGTCCTACTCCGCTGATAACAGCTGAATTTAAGGCCATTGAGCCTTGATATATACGTTTTAAACCTGCCATATTACAACCAGCAATAATACCTTGTTCTGTAGCAGTAGGCCATAAAGCACTTACGCTTTTTCCACCATTTAAGAAATCATCTGCCTCTGCTACATCACCCGCGGCATAGATATCCTTTACATAGGTCTCCATTTCATCATCAACAACGATACCTTTATTTACGAATACTCCACTATCTTCTACCAACCGAACGTTAGGACGTACACCAATTGCCTTGAGAACCATTTGGCAGGGAATATGTTCCCCTGTATTAAGGACCACACCGCTCACTGACATCTTTCCTTCGGAATTCCTTTCCCCAAGGATTCTCTCTGCTTTAGTATTCAATAGAATGCGATAGCCCTCTTTTTCTAATAATCTAATAAGAATTTCCGAAGATTCGGGATCAGTCGAGTACCTCATAAGGTAAGGTGCTGATCCTACAACGATAACTTTAATACCGAGTTCATGAAGACCATGTGCTCCTTTGAGACCTACAAGTCCTGCACCCATGACTACCGCGGTTTTTACTTTCGGCGCAAACTCTGCTATCGCTTTGGCATCTGCAGAAGTGCGTAGCTGAAAAACTCCTTCCATGTCACTGCCCTCGAGGGGGGGACTAAAAGGAGAAGCACCTGTTGCAATCAGCAATTTATCATAATCAACCTTTTTTCCAGAGTCTAACACGACATATTTATAATCAGGATCAACCCTCTCAACGGTTCCCCCAATAAAATCAATCCCTGTTTCATTGTAAAAATCCTTACTTCGAATATGCATGCCTTCTTCAGGAATTTCTTTCCCTAAATAATATGAAGTTAGGCATCGCGAGTAGGGTATACAATCTTCTTTGGAAATCATAGTGATTTTCCCGACAGGATCCAATCCCCGGATTGTCTCTGCTGCAAAAATCCCCGCAGCACTATTCCCAATGATGAGATATCGCATGCCCATCACCTCAACCTTCATTTTCATAATCTTCCGCAGTACAGTAACATAGGGCCTTACGAGTACACGCTACAACACAAGGTGGAGTTTTCTCATCCTTACACAAGTCACATTTACTAACCTTTTTAACATTTTCAAGGGGTATAACTGCACCAAATGGACAAACCATAACGCACATCCAACAGCCAACACAGCTTTCTACTTCGTGAAATACTTCACCTGTTTCGGAATATTGCATTGCTCCTGTCATACAAGCTCCAACACACATGGCTTCAACACAATGTTGACATATAGAAGACCAATAACGCCCATCAGTCTTCTTGACATTAATCCTCGCTTGCGGAGCTGGTTGTTCCAGTTTAGCCATGAATAGACTCTTTGTTAGAGACTTTGTCTCCATACAAGCAGCTTCACAGGCTAGACAACCATCGCAACGTTCAGCTAGAAAGTAAATTTTTCGCATCCGCATCTTCCTCTCCAGAACAAACGTGATATTGGCTCTAATCTTCACACTCACCAAAAAACATGGCATTTGTAAACTCTTCCGTAAAATCACTTCGATCAGATAGCTCGATATATCTAATATTTTTAACTAAGGAATTCACGATTTCTTCGCTATCTGCTCGCAATAGATTAATTTGTGCCCCGACATGTGCCGAATTACCTGCATATTCTACTTTGCTAAGGGGTACGGCCTTAGGGATTAGACCAATAACTTGAGCACTCTTTTTGTTAAGTACGTTACCAAAGGAGCCTGCTAAGTTAAACAGTTCAATGTCCTCCAGCTTAATACCCATCTCCTTGACCATAATTCGAATTCCAGCCAGTATGGCGCCTTTAGCTAACTGAACTTGGCGAATATCCCTTTGCGTAAGACTTACTTTCTGAAAGTCGCTGTTTTTGACTATAACAAATTCAAGTCCGTCGTCATTTTCTTGCAGACCTCCAGCCAATATATCCCCAACGATCGGAACTGCTTCTTCACTGGTTAGCAAACGACCACTAAAATCAATAATTCCAATATTTATCAACACTGCGATCACATCCACTAAACCTGATCCGCAGAAGCCTAATGCCGGAACCTCTCCAATCACATGATAATGTAGCTTTCCATCTTCTTGCCAAACCCGATCGATTGCTCCCTTTTCCGCTCGCATTCCGTAGCAAATGTTAGCTCCTTCAAAAGCTGGGCCTGCTGCGGCTGAGCACGCATATAAAATGCCATGAGCCGCTAAGATAATTTCAGCATTCGTTCCCACATCAATTAAGATACACGGAGCATCATACTTATAAGCGTTCGTAGCCAATACTCCTGCGACGATATCAGCTCCTACATATCCTGCAACATTGGGTAAAAGGGTCACTTTGCCACTATCATTAATTTTGATACCTAGATCTACGGAATCAAAACTAAGTCCTGCATAAAGAGCGCCGACGAAAGGTGGTGTGGCAATATACTTGGCTGGAAGTCTCAAAAACAAGTGCTGCATAGTTGTATTACCTACGACACTAATCAAATAAATATCTGATCTGTTTATGCCTGATTGGGATATTACTTGGTCGATTAAAGTATTAACTTGATCGATAATTAAAGTTTGTAGTTTTTTTAAGTTATCGTCAGTTTGAGAGAAATCTATACGAGAAAGCACATCGGCTCCATAGGTTCTCTGTGGATTAAAGGCTGATGCAACTGTGATTTCTTGTCCAGTAAACAGATCATGTAAACTACATATTACCGTTGTTGTTCCAATGTCTATAGCACAGCCATAACCGACTGTTGCTGTATCTCCTGCTTCGACTGAAATCACTTTCCCTCTATAGGTCACTACAGTAAGTTCAAAGTTGTTGTTTCTCATTAATTCCGGTAATTTCCTTAATATAGTTAAGTCTAGTTCCTGTTGAAGTTCAGGATCAGGTAATAGATCTTCAACTCTATCCCAATCAGCCCGTTGATCTGTCATCGTTGGTGGCGCCACTTTAAGAAAGTACTTTATAACTGTTGGTAAAACTTCAATAGCGGTTTTAGGTCTTGATAATAATGCTTTTATCAGCTTACCTTCTGTTTGGCCCGGTACTTCAATGACCATATCTTGTAGGATAGCTGTTTGACAGGCTAACCTCCAGCCCTGATCCAACTTAGTATCGTCAATCTTCTCCTTTTCAACGATTGTTGGAATTCCGGAGTAATCATGACACAGGATTAAACATTTTCCGCATGTCCCACGCCGTCCGCAAGGGGTTGGCTCAATGTCAACCTTTGCTAAGTCTGCTGCTTCAACCACACTGGTACCTGCAGGAACAAAAACTTCTACGTTGTGAGGTAGAAACTTTATTTTAAAAATTAACACTTTCACACCTCCAATGGGCTTTAGTCTCCGCAGGTGAACATGTTACTTTGAATCGAGATACCCGGCTCAACTAAAATTTTAAAATCTGAATTTACATCCTTAAACATGCTCGCCAGCCAATCCAATGATCCCTCTACTTCTTCATAGTTTAAGCCAAAAAACTTGCTCATCTTTTGGACGTAAACTTGATCCTTTAGATAGCTAGCCATACCATTATTGATCAGAATAAATGTTTCATAGTATTTAATCATTTCTTTGATACACCAATAGGCTGTTTCATGATCAAATAGTTCCAAACAACGTTGGTATTCTTTCCACCCATCACTTCCATAGGCAATCCAACCAGCGCTAAGAAAATAGCTTGTAGTTCTGTTAACGTGACATTTACTGGCGTGCCGAAGCCCAAGTAAAACAGATATACAGTCTTCACTCTTAGGGATGATAATTTTACTCTGGCTGGATTTTAATCCTACAACACCATTGCCACACAAACCATAGCCTAAATAGATGCAGTCTAGATCTCCTTGTTGATCAAGGAGATCTATCTGCTTTTGCAGTTCAACTTTTAGTAGATCCGGGGTACGATGCAATTCCTGAGGTAAAAAAATGCAGGTCTCTAAGGGTATTTTTAAACCCTTGAGTAATTCCTCTTTAAAAACCTCACAAGCAATAATTTTGTTTTTTTGCATGTTGCGTCCCCACTTACTTTAAATAAAAACGATCAAATCGGGTGATCTTCTTCATTACCTTTATGGGAGTAAGTTTTCCATTTTAACTAGGCTTGTGGTTCCGAATACTGTCGATATTCGGCCAAGTAATTCATAGACCACTCATCTCGTCCCAAAAGAAGATCTGAGGTTTTAACCGTACGCCTCATTCCCTCTGCCGTTGGATCCATAATTATACAAGTTAAACCCGCCTTTAAAGCCATAGCAATCATGGTTTTAGTAATACTATTTCGATCTGGCAAACCGAAAGAAACGTTGCTAATTCCTAAAATTATATTAGTACCTAGTTCCTCTACGACTCTTTCAATAGTTTTCAAAGTAATAGTCGCGGCGTTATGGTCTGAACTTACAGTCATAGTCAAGCAATCAATGATAATGTTAGAACGTTCGATTCCTAGCTTTTCTGCACGTTCAACAATTTTCATTGCAATAGCTAATCTTTTTTCAGGATCATTTGGAATACCTGTGTCATCCATGAGTAAGCCAACAACAGCTGCCCCATATTCTTTAATCACTGGCAGAACGCTCGCCAGGGATTTTTCCTCACCCGTTACAGAATTAACTAAGGCCTTTCCTTCATATACTTGTAGTGCTGCTGATAAAGCAATGGGATTGGCTGAGTCTATACACAGAGGTACATTGACAGTTTCAGATACTACTTTGACAACTTCCGGCAACATAGTTACCTCATCAACGCCCGCGACTCCTACATTTACGTCTAACATATCTGCACCCTGCTCGATCTGAGCTAATGCCTCACGTCTAACGTAATCGAAGTCTTTAGCTAAAAGGGCCTGGCCAAACTTTTTTTTCCCAGTTGGATTGATCCGTTCACCAATGATAACTGCAGGTAAATCCCTACCGATGGTAACAATTGAATTCTTGCTGCGAACCTCGGTATGAAACATTATTTTCCCCCCTTAAGCTACACCAATTAATTTTTTAGCTGCATCAACTGCTGCAGTAGCATCTTTACCAAATCCATCACCACCAATTTGTAAGACCCACTCTTCAGTTACTGGTGCTCCACCTACCATAATCTTAACCTGATCACGTAAACCAGAATCTATAATTGCTTGAATGGTACTCTCTACATTAGGTAACGTTGACGTTATTAGGCTTGATATCGCGATTATTTCTGGCTTATATTCTTTGATTGCCTCAATAAATTTCTCTGGATCAACATTAACGCCTAAGTTAATAACTTCAAACCCTGCACCCTCAAGCATCATAGCCACAAGGTTTTTACCAATATCGTGAAGGTCATCTTTAACTGTCCCTAATACAATTTTCCCTATTGCTACTGCCTTTGCTGCAGCTAAGATAGGCTTTAATATATGGAGACCTGCATGAGTGCATTTAGCGGCAATCAGAACTTCTGGTACATAAATCTTATTTAACTTAAACTTTTCACCAATAACTGTCATGCCAGCGATTAGGCCCTCACTTAAAATTAGCTTTGGATCGATTCCTTCGTCTAGGGCTTGTTGGCAAAACTCTGACGTTTTTGCAGGCTTATAAGTAACAATTGAATTTTTGATATCTTCTAATACTGACATCATGTTTTCCCCCTCATTTAAACTATTCCTGAGAACTATTTACCCTCAGCGATCTTTGCTGCACTATAGGTTTTAGCAGTATTTATCATAGTCCGTACGTTTTCATCAGGTGTCCCATAATCAAGGCCTACAGCATCAATGGAGAGTAATTCGTAAGGCCCGCCAGTGTCAACAAGACGTTTAACATCTTGCTCAATTTCTTCAGCTGTACATTGGAGCATACGCACAGGACAAATCCGAGCGTTTATGAAAGTATTAGGCATCAGTTCACGTACTCGACGTAGGTCTGTCAAAGGTCCCACTTCAATGAATTGCATATTCTTAATTTTACTGTAACCTTCTATAACATTATCAACGGACCCACAATGATGAATACCAAAAGGTTGTAACGCATCCGCAAGCTTCATTTCATATGGTAAAATGAATTCCTCGTAGGATTCATTTGAGATTTGCGCAGTAGTACAGTTCGGAGTAATATACATTTCTGGTGGAGCCATGGGGGTAACAGATGATGCTAATGTACCAGTACGGCTTCTTACATAATTAGCTAATGGAATAATGGTGTTTAAACAAATATTCATTACCTTGTGAACTAACTCTGGATTCACATAGAAATCCGTGTACAGATCATCACCACGCAGTTTTAATGCCAAGTTCTGAATGCCACATGTATTGATATTTCCTGTAACCCGTCCATATTTCTCCTCTAAATAGTCCATTTGTCTTATGATCTCAGTCATAGGATGAGTATTCAGTATATCTGGTACAACAAGACTATCGATTTTTTCTTCGGACATGTTAGCTGGAATTGACCACGGCAATGCATCATCAAAAAATTTGGTTTCAACACCGAATAATTCAGGAACCAAGGCCATCCCGTAATCGACAAATGGATTTGGTTGGGGATCAGGGTTACCTAACCCTAAATCTCCAAATCGCTCATGGAGTAACTTTTGTTGTTTCATTGCGACCTCAATGCGGTAATCCGGGTCATAATAGTACTTTTTACCATAGGCAATTCCATAATTCTTGTGCCACCAGTTTGGATAGAAACCGACCATAGCCCGAATGTGCTTGATTTCGTTGGTCATGTTTAATAAGCTCCCTTCTTTCATCAAATTCTTAAAGCAAAGCAATTATTAGAATAGGATGAGGACCATTTCCTTAATTAATGATAGATGCAATACTTATGCCAACTGCCATTGATTCGATAATAGGCACTTTTCTGAAAATTATAAATATAAATAAAAGAAGATCGGAAC
>NZ_JABZFS010000046.1:0-21431 GCF_014237355.1 Desulfosporosinus sp. | reverse complement strand
TTTAATCCCCCTCGCTACATGAAACTCTTGGAAATTATCCCTGGTCCCAATACCGACCCAGAAGTCATCAAATTTCTATGCGAATTTGGAGAGCGAGTCTTGGGTAAAGGGGTTGTTATGGCCAAAGATACACCTAATTTTATTGCCAACCGGATTGGTGCCATCGGTTCTCCGGTACTGCTTAAGGAAATGCTTCGTACTGGCTTAACTGTTGATGAAGTGGATGCCTTGACGGGACCCGTTATGGGACGTCCGAAGAGCGCCTCATTTCGCACGATAGATCTTGTCGGATTGGATACCTTTATACACTCAAACAATAATGTAGCTAATGGAGTACCTGAAGAAAAAGATAAGTTTGTTTTACCGGAGTTTATATTCACCATGCTCAAAAATGGTTGGTTAGGAGATAAAACAAGGCAAGGCTTCTATAAAAAGTCCAAAGGGCCAAAAGGTAAGGTTATCGAAGTTCTAGATATTCAAACAATGACCTATGGTCCACAGAAAACTGTAAGCTTTGCTTCCCTTGAAAAGGCAAAAGCGGCAAGAAGTCTGCCAGAGAAACTTCGTACCTTAGTTAGTGGAGATGACATTGGTGCAGAGTTTGCATGGAATGTAATAAAACCAACTCTTCTTTATGCAGCTACAATAGCTAAGGATATAGCAGCAGATATTACTGGAATCGATGAAGCTATGCGCTGGGGTTACAATTGGGAAATGGGTCCCTTTCAATTATGGGATGCACTGGGGGTCAAAGCTACAGCGGATCGGATCCTCTCGGAAGGCGGCACACTTCCCGAACTTGTGGAAGAGTTACTTGCTAAGGGGTATGAGAGCTTCTATCAGAAGACCGAAGCTGGACAGACGGCGTTTTATGATGCAGGAACCTATCATCAAAAAACCATAAGCCCATATGCGTTTTCACTAAAAGAAGCTCATAAGGCTGGCAAGGTGATCCTTGGAAATCCAGGGGCAAGCCTGGTAGACCTTGGGGACGGCGTAGCCTGTATAGAATTTCACTCGCCGAATAATTCCATCAATGCAGATGTTGTAGAAATGATCTATAAGTCCCTGGAAGAAGTAGAAAAAAATTACCTAGGACTCGTAATTGGCAATCAAGGAAAGAACTTCTGCGTCGGAGCTAACCTCGTACTTATTCTCCAGGAAGCAGAAAGAAGTAACTGGGAAGGTCTGGATTTGGGCGTGCGTGAATTACAAAATGCAACCATGGCCCTGAAATTTGCGAAGAAACCCGTTGTAGCAGCTCCTTTCGGAATGACCCTCGGTGGTGGAACGGAAATCTGCCTGCATACTCACGCCCTTCAAGCCTCCTCGGAAACCTACATGGGTCTTGTTGAACTTGGAGTTGGCTTAATTCCAGGTGGTGGAGGGACCAAAGAAATGGCAGTTCGGGCGATGGAAGGAATTCTTCCGGGAATACAAGTCGCTCCGGATTATTTCTTTGCTAAGCGGTTTGAAGCAGTTGCTATGGCACAGGTATCGACAAGTGCGGAAAAGGCGCGTCAGCTTGGTTTCTTGCGAGACCATGATCGATATAGTATGAATCCCGAACATATCATCTTGGATGCAAAGGCGCGGGTCATAGATTTGGCTCGTAACTTCCGGCCTAATTTACCCACAAAGGTTAAAATGGGAGGGGCTGGGGTTCGAGCCACCTTGGAAGTTGCCTTATATGGAATGCGACAAGGAAATTATATTTCGGATTATGATATGTTCTTAGGTAAAAAACTAGCTTATGCCATGACCGGTGGGGATCGCCCAGCAGGCATGCTGGTGGATGAACAATATCTTTTAGATATTGAGCGTGAAACCTTTATGAGCCTAGTCGGTGAAGCAAAGACCCAAGATCGTATTCGATACATGCTTGCTAAAGGCAAACCATTACGGAATTAGGGGGGATAAGCATGCAAGAAGCTTATATTATACAAGCTAAACGGACGGCAATTGGAAAATCGGGAAAAGGTTCCTTGGCCCAAGTTCGTCCGGATGATTTAGGTGCTTACGTTATACAAGATATTCTCAAAAATGTTCCTTCACTTAAAACAAGCGAGATTGATGATTGTGTTATTGGCTGTTCTTTTCCAGAAGGTGAACAGGGGATGAATGTAGCTAAAATAATGGCTATGCGCGCCGGTCTCCCCACTGATGTCCCGGGGGTGACCATTAACCGTTTTTGTTCTTCCGGGCTTCAGGCCATTTCTATGGCAGCTGATCGGATTCGTTTAGGTGAAGCGGATATTATGATCTCAGGCGGAGTCGAGAGTATGTCTTTGGTTCCAATGGGTGGAGCTAAAGTGGCACCCAATCCCTTTATGATCGAGAATTGCCCTGAAGTGTATCTCTCAATGGGTATTACTGCTGAAAACGTGGCCAAAAAATATGAAGTGACTCGAGAACAGCAAGATGCCTTTGCGGTTGCTAGTCATCAAAAAGCATGGGCTGCCCAGAGCAGTGGGCGCTTTGATGAAGAAATTGTGCCGGTGCTTCTTCCAAGTTGGGGAAAACCGGGTGAAAACTGGTTTAATAAAGACGAGGGAATTCGGCCAGAGACTACATTGGAATCATTGGCAAAACTCAGACCCGCCTTCTTAAATGGCGGCATGGTAACCGCAGGAAATTCGTCTCAAACCAGTGACGGTGCGGCAATCACACTTCTTATGTCTGAACGAAAAGTTAAGGAATTGGGCCTTAAACCAATAGCAGTTTGGCGTGGTTTTACAGTCGCAGGGGTTGAACCAGAACTAATGGGCATTGGTCCGATTAAAGCCATCCCTAAGGTTTTAAAACAAGTTGGGTTAACCCTCGCTGATATCGATCTATTCGAGTTGAATGAGGCTTTTGCTTCTCAATCACTGGCCATCATTAAGACACTGGACATTGACTTGGCAAAAGTTAATGTTAACGGAGGGGCAATTGCTTTCGGGCATCCACTTGGCTGTACTGGGGCAAAACTCACCGCCACTCTGTTGCATGAAATGACAAAGAGAAAATTGAAATACGGCATGGTTACCATGTGCGTTGGTGGCGGCATGGGAGCAGCTGGAGTGTATGAGCTGCTGTAGAATTTTTGAAGTTTTTGAAACTAAGTGGGGAATTAACCTTAGTTTCGGACAAAATTGATCAGGTGAATGAATAAAATCGATAATAATGAAAACAATATAAAGCAGAATAAGGAGGTGCTTTATATTGCCAATTCAATTATCGCAAAAGGAAAAAACACTTTTAATGGATCAAAGATCCCATGAGGAAACCTGCATCGACAAATACACGAAATATGCGAACCAAGCACAAGATGCTCAGTTGAAACAGCTTTTTAGCTCTTATTCAGCTCAGGAACAAGAACATTTAAACACGATCAACCAGATATTGAATGGACAGGTGCCCAGTGTAGGCGGACAACAAGGTCAGGGACAACAGGCTCAGAGTCAACAAGGTCAGGGACAACAAGCCCAGAACCAACAGTCAATGACCAGTGGCGCTCCAACGGCAGTACAAGGGAATTATAACAAAGAGGATGCAAAGCTTTGTCAAGACATGCTAATGACAGAAAAGTACGTCTCCGGTGCCTATGACACTGCGGTCTTTGAATTCAGAGATACTAATGTCCGTCAAGTCCTTAATCATATTCAAAAAGAAGAACAGCAACATGGCGAAGGAATTTTCCAATACATGCAAGGTCAAGGCATGTATCAAGTTCAATAGTATTTTTTGTGATACTTAGTTAACCAGTTCTATGTATGTGTTAAAAGACTGTATCCTTAATGAAGGGATACAGTTCTTTTTTTACACTTGATACATTTAAGTATATATAGATATTGTAAGCTACATGTACAAAGTTATTTGCTTGTAGCCCAGACAAATTTAAATAAAGGTATTGAATAAATAATATCATAAGATATAATGTACATATGAACATATAGACATATGTTAGGGGGAGAATTATCATGGCTGGCAAGAAAGAGGAACTTGAGAACAACCCTGTTTGCGAGATCTTGTGCGTCCATACTGATTTGATTGAATCAGTTCGTGAAACACTCATTCCAGGGGGACAGGTCCATCAATTGGCGGAGTTGTTTAAAACCCTTGGAGATCCGACACGGGTACGAATTATGGATGCTTTAGCAAAAAATGAATTTTGCGTATGTGACTTAGCAGAACTATTGGAATTGAGTCAATCTGCTACATCCCATCAATTAAGAGTTCTTCGGAGTAACGATCTCGTAAAATATCGTAGGGAGGGAAAGATGGTTTATTACTCGTTAGATGACGAGCATGTATTGGCACTTTACCGTGAGGGCCTAGAGCACATTTCGGAGGGGCGTGGCTAGAAAACCTAAATATTATTGGAATACACGAACTAAGGACTTCGAACCGCGACATCGTGGTGACTAACTATATAGATAATTGGTTTGGAGGAGAAAAGAATGAGTCTAGAACAACAAAGCCAAGAACGGATTAAGTATCGGTTAGAAGGATTAACTTGTGCAAATTGTGCTATTAAGATTGAAAAAGCCTTTTGTTCTGAAGAAATGATTGGAGAAACTTCCCTAAATTTTGCCACTCAAACGGTCTATTTGCCTCCAAAAGCCTTAGAAATTGCCCAACGTATTGTTGATCGAATTGAGCCAGGTGTCATATTAAAACCAATAAACCAACTAGGTAAGAATCTACATCAACAACAGGAAAGCTCCTTAGACACTATATGGCAAAAAGTTCGTATGCTTGTTGCTGGTTCACTCCTCGCTATAGGACTTTTATTACCCATACTTGGGATACATCTCTCTTTGGTCTTAGAATATACTATCTTTCTGACTGCTTATGTACTTGTTGGATATGAAGTCTTATACACAGCCTTTCGTAATATGACTAGAGGAGCATTGTTTGATGAAAATTTTCTAATGTCCTTAGGTACAATTGGAGCAATTGCCATTAATCAATTACCCGAAGCGGTTGGGGTTATGTTATTTTATACTGTTGGAGAATACATTCAAGGTTTGGCGGTTCATCGTTCTCGGAACTCGATTCAGGCCTTAATGGACATTCGACCAGACTATGCGAATCTCGTTCATCAATTAGACGTGATAAAGGTCTCCCCTGAAGATGTCCAGGTTGGACAATTAATTTTGGTACGCCCTGGTGAAAAAGTTCCACTGGATGGGGAAGTGGTTAAGGGATCTTCCTTCGTAGATACTTCAGCTTTGACTGGAGAATCTGTTCCCCGAAAGATTGAAGTCGGGGATAGCATATTATCCGGGATGGTTAATTCAAGTGGTGTGCTTACAATTAAAGTTACCCGACCTTATGAGGAGTCCTCAGTCCAGAAGATTCTTGATCTGGTGGAAAACGCCAGCGCACGCAAAGCGCCCACAGAAAAGTTTATTACTACATTTTCGCGTTATTACACTCCTGCAGTAGTGGTGATTGCTTTAGGAATTGCTATTGTTCCTCCTCTGCTTGGTGCGGGTTCGTTCAGTGAATGGATTTATCGTGCCTTAACAATTCTTGTTATTTCTTGCCCTTGTGCCTTAGTGATCTCGGTTCCCTTGGGGTATTTTGGTGGGATCGGGGGAGCGTCTAGACACGGTATACTTGTTAAAGGCGCGAACTTTCTTGAAGCACTAACCAAGGTGAAGACGGTTGTTTTTGATAAGACAGGGACACTGACCCAAGGAGTTTTTGAAGTTGTAAAACTAAGCCCGGCGAAGGGATTTAGCCATGAATCCCTGATGGAAATTGCGGCCACCGCGGAATTTCACTCTAGTCATCCAATTGCCAAATCCATTCGTGACAGTTACGAATTAGCCATAGAACCAGGAACCCTCGAAGATTATAAGGAAATTAGTGGGAAGGGAGTCCAAGCCAAGATCAAAGGGCTTGATGTTTTAGTAGGAAAGGCCGCTCTATTAACAGAAGCAGGAATTTCCATTCCCGATTCTAATGATCGTGGTCAAGCTGGAACTATGGTTCATGTAGCGGTTTCAGAGGAATACGCGGGGTATATTCTCATAGCGGATCGTCTAAAATCTGGGGCAAAAGAAACTATTAAAGCTTTAGAGAACTCTGGTATTAAAACCGTAATGTTGACCGGAGATCATCTAGGAGTTGCCCAAAAAGTGGCTAAGGACTTAGGTATATCCGAATTTCATGCGGATTTACTACCCCAAGATAAGGTCGCTTGGTTGGAAAGGCTGATGGCAGAAAAGGACCATAAACAAAAAGTGATTTTTGTAGGGGACGGAATTAATGATGCTCCAGTGCTTACACGAGCCGATGTAGGGATAGCAATGGGGGGATTAGGATCAGATGCAGCCATCGAAGCCGCAGATGTAGTTCTCATGGAAGACCAACCAGCTAAACTCCTTACAGCAATCAATATCGCTGGTTTTACCAAGAAGATCATTTGGCAGAACATTTTCTTTGCATTAGGGATTAAGCTAGGCTTTGTTTTCTTAGGAGCGCTAGGAATAGCTACTATGTGGGAAGCAGTATTTGCTGATGTTGGAGTAGCCCTTTTAGCAGTATTGAATGCAACACGAGTGAGGCAGTATACTAGCGTTCCAACCACAAATCAGATTTAACCTATTTGCTTTTATAATGGGGGGCAAGTTTCTTGGTAGATGTGAAAAATAGTCTTTCTCTACTCTTGTTTCTAATATTTATAATCTCTTATCTAGGGAAAATTAATTATTCTTAAAAAGAAGCACAAAATTCAAGCTAACGTTCTCACAAAGGGAAAAACGGATCTTCAAATAAGAAGATCCGAAGTATTTGTCAAATTAACCACGTTAATTTGGGGTGTTATGTGGTTTTTACTTTCCATATTAGAACCGATCATTGCTCATTGGTTCTTTCCCTTAGTGAAAAATGCTTATTTGAGTAGTTTAGGCATTTTGATTATGGCGTTAGGGGTAGCAATTTTTATTGTGGCAATGATTTCGATGAAAACATCTTGGCGAGTAGGCATCGATAAACAAACCCAATCATCGCTGGTAACTGAAGGAATCTATAAGTTTACAAGAAATCCTGCTTTTCTAGGATTTGACTTGATGTTCATAGGGCTTTTTGTCACTTACCCCTACATCTTAACCTTAGGTATAGCCGTCCTTAACATTTTGGCAATTCATTATCTAATATTACAAGAAGAAAAGCACCTGAAAGTTACTTTCCATAAAGAATACCTAAAGTATTTCAGCAGCACGAGAAGATATTTCATCTTTTAGTTGGAATCCTGACATAAAATTCATCGGGTTATGATCACAGGTTTAGAATTTCGGCATAAAATGGAGTGCAATTTGCTTGATTGAAAAAGGAGGCATTCTATATGTATGCACACGTAAAATCTGATCCCGCTCATAACCATGGGAGTGTCACGCATACTTCCTGTGATGATGGACACGCACATCAATGTCTTGATGTTTCTGGGTCTGCTGTGCCAACGACAAATGGAAATCATGTCCATCACTCAGAAGGTTGGGTAGTATTTGAAGACGGACATTCGCACTATTATAAAGCAGTTTCAGGGCCTGCGCTTCCGATACTGAATAACTACCATGTTCATAACTGGGATTTTTATACGACTATAGATGATAGACATCGTCATCGCGTAAGTGGCCCTGATATGCCTGCACCAGGAATTTAAATTAACTTTGGCAAAAAAATTTTGTTGAATGCTAAGTGTTTCTCGTCTATGATATAAGTAGGGTCAGTAAAGATTTCAGAGAGAGTTATTAGATGCTGACATAGATGAAAAAATTCTTGCGTTTAACCAGGGGGTTATTATGATACATTGTTCATCAATAGGGAAAACGGCCCTACTCATTGCCATGGCTGAAGGAAGTGAAACTGACGACTATGTTTCTCGTGCTCGAGAAAAGGGCTTTAATGTGGTGACGGGTAAGGTTGGCTCTATGGATGTGCAAAAGATCATTGCGGCCGTTGAAACAGCGGCTAAACGTCAGGGTCTAACCGATGATAGTTATAGATCTCAACATGCCCTCTATCACGCAATTCTTGATGCTTTGCAAGGGTTAGGTCGAGGTCCACTGCAACTGGGAAATATTTTACGTACGGTTGGGCTTCGATTTGCAATTGTTAAAGGACCTCGCACTCTGGAGGATTCTGATGACCTTTGGATTGCAGTCAGCATGTACGGGATGATTGGTGCTCCTATTAAAGGACATGAACATGAGGTTTGTGGCTTAGGTATAAATCATTTGTAAAAGCTTCCGAACAAATTATTAAATATCTGAAACGTATTGAATTTAGACAATAGCAATAAAATAAGGTTATGCTCAGAGTTATTAGGTATTTGAGGGCTAAGCTATAGACGAAAGTTTATGGCTTAATCCTCTTTTTTCATTTGCATAGAAGGAGGCCGAAATATGAGTGTCGTATTAGCAGAAAAATCTAGAGTTACCCTGGATGGAGAAACCCTTACCTTAGAGCAAGTGGTGGCGGTTGCAAGGTATGGTGCCAAGGTGGAATTGCACCCTATGGCTAAGGAAAAAGTCTTAAGATCCAGAGAATATGTGGATCAATTAATTGAAGGGAACCGCACGGTTTATGGAATCACCACAGGCTTCGGTAAGTTTAGCGATGTCCTAATTTCCAAAGATGATGCCAAAACGTTGCAACGTAACCTTATCATGAGCCATGCAACGGGTGTTGGAGATGCTCTATCACCAGAAATTGTAAGGGTTATTTTGTTACTTAGAGCAAATGCCTTAGCAAAAGGATTTTCTGGGATTCGACTATCAACTCTCCAGACATTAATAAATGTTCTGAATGCAGGAATCGTACCTTTTATACCAGAGAAAGGGTCGCTTGGAGCAAGTGGAGATTTAGCGCCTTTGTCCCATATGGTACTGGTTTTATTGGGTGAGGGGGAAGCGTTTTATAAAGAACGACGCATGAGTGGGCGGGAAGCTCTCGCACAAGCGAGCATAGAGCCAGTGGTTCTGGAAGGAAAGGAGGGGCTCGCTCTTATTAACGGGACTCAGGTTATGACAGCCATTGCGGCTTTGGCAGTCTGGGATGCTGAGATTCTATGTGAATCAGCAAATATTACAGCAGCATTGACTCTTGAAGCGCTTGAGGGAATTCTAAATGCCTTTGATCCCAAAATCCATGCTGTACGTCCTCACCCCGGGCAAATGGATGTGGCGAAACATATTCGCCATCTTACAGAGGGCAGCACCTTTGCAGCAGATCAACAACACCCTAGGGTGCAAGATGCCTATGCACTTCGCTGTGTTGCCCAAGTCCATGGTCCATCAAAAGAGGCAGTTGCTTACGTGAAAAAAGTTGTAGAAATCGAGATAAATTCTGCCACGGATAATCCTTTAATCTTTCCTGAAGAAGACGCAGTGCTCTCGGGTGGGAATTTCCACGGTCAACCCATTGCCTTGGCTATGGACTTTCTTGGGATAGCGATGGCGGAGCTTGCCAATATTGCTGAACGACGCTTGGAGCGTCTGGTTAATCCGAGCTTAAGCGGGCTGCCCGCGTTTTTAACTCCCAATGGGGGGTTAAATTCAGGCTTTATGATTGTGCAGTATTCTGCGGCTTCATTGGTTTCCGAAAACAAAGTTTTAGCCCATCCAGCAAGTGTGGATTCGATCCCCTCTTCGGCCAACCAAGAGGATCATGTAAGTATGGGAACAATAGCAGCACGTAAGGCCCGAACCATCATAGAGAACACTGGTCATGTATTGGGAATGGAATTATTGGCTGCATGTCAGGGTTTGGATTTAAGAACCGGAAAAGAGGAGCGACAGTTTGGAAAGGGAAGTGAGGCCGCTTATCGGCTTCTGCGTACAAAAGTGACCCCACTTGGTGAAGATCGTGTTATGTATACGGATATTAACATTGCCAAAGAGTTAATCTCTTCAGGAAAGATAGCGAACGCTGTACGGTTTGAATTTGCACGAAATGCACATTAATCCTGTGATGGGTAAATCAAGTTTATATAACTAATTAATGGGCGCTCCTTAATAGGTCATATGCAATAACCATATGCCTTTTAGGGAGCGCCTATTTTGTACTATCAGAAAGTATAAACTTGCGTTATATACTTTCTAAGCATAAGCGCAACTAAGGCGGCCGCCTGTGCCTACGGCTTGGCGCCAGCCAAGTTTTCTTTATCATCCATTTAATGGTTAGAGATTCATGAAAACACAATTATAAGGATAGTAAAAGACTTAATGAGAAACGTATCAATGTTTAGTTTTATCGGAAATACTACTAAAGCAATACTTTGTGAAGAATAGTCAATTGACATATGGTATAGGGGGGTATACTATATGTTTAGAGGTGATGAGAATGACGTTTGACGAAAAGCAGGTAGATACGTGCTCGGTCTGTGGGAGTGAAGTGACGGAGCCAGGAGATCGAAAGAGCCATCATGACGATAAAACGATTAAAGAACTAATAACTCGAATGAATCGTATTGAAGGTCAAATTCGTGGTATTAAAGGTATGATCGAACGACATGTTTATTGCGACGATATCTTAAATCAGATCTCTTCTGCTCAATCCGCCCTAGATGGGGCTTCACGATTGTTGCTAGAAAAACATATGAAATCATGTATTAAAGAGCGGCTTCAAAGGGATGATGATCAGGTCGTTGATGAGGTCCTGAAGACAATCTTTCGCATGATTAGATAGTGTAGGGATCTTAACTGGGGGATAAAAGAAAATGATGGAACAAGGGAACAAAGAAATTAATGAAATTAATGTATACGGCATGAGCTGTCAGCATTGTGTTAACCAGGTCACTAAGATTCTGGAAGCCTTCCCAAGTGTGCAGGAAGTTCAGGTGTCTTTAGAAGATTCGAAGGCTGTTTTTACTTGGGATCCTACACTGGTTAATTTGGCGGACATTCGAAAAGAAATCGAGGAAGCTGGTTATTCCTTTGAGAAATTAGACGATGCACAGGAAACCCAAGATAACCCTGAACAAGAGAATTCAAATCAAGAGAATTACGCGAATCAAGAGAACACCGAAAGGGCAGAAGGATTAAAGATGCCCAGTGAAACAGTAGGTGTTTCTGCCTCTCAAGAAACTAAGCAGCTGTTCAAAATTAGTGGTATGACCTGCGCAAATTGTGCATTGACGATTGAAAAAGGGCTCAAGGCTATGCCAGGGGTAAAATCAGTTGCAGTTAATTTTGCCTCGGAAAAACTTACCGTGGAAACGGATCCGAACCTGGTTAAGGAAGAGCTTCTTTTGGCGAAAATCAAGGATCTTGGATATGGTGCTCAGAGCGCAGATGAAGGAAAGCAACAATTTAAAGTGGGCGGAATGACGTGTGCAAATTGTGCTTTAGCTATAGAGAAGAAGCTTAAGGGTACCCGGGGTGTCCAAAGCGTTGCGGTCAATTTAGCGAGTGAAACAGTGTCAGTGGAGTTTGATCCCGGTGTCGTGACTTTAAGAGACATCTTCGAGCAGGTTCGTGATGCCGGGTATACTCCCATCGAGAATGAGGACGAGAATCAAAATGATCGTACTGCCATCAAACAACGTAATTGGCTTATTTTTAGTGCTATTCTCTCATTGCCTATCATGCCTCTTATGTATCTGCCTATGTCAAGACCTTTGATGTATACGATGCTTATTCTAGCAACCATTGTTCAGTTTACGGCGGGTTTAACATTTTATCGTGGGGCCTATCATGCATTGAAAAACCGTTCGGCTAATATGGACGTCTTGGTGGCGATTGGAATTACAGCTGCTTATGGATACAGTTTGATGACAACTCTGCACATGTTCATTCCTACTATCTTTTTTGAAGGCCCTAACTTCTTTGAGACGTCTGCTTTGTTGATTACCTTTGTGCGCTTTGGAAAATATCTAGAGACCAAAGCAAAAGGACGGGCTGGTCAGGCCTTAAAACGACTGTTAGAACTACAAGCAGATAAAGCTCATTTATTAGTTGATGGTGAGGTTAAGGAAGTAGCTGCTTCAGATTTGAAAATTGGGGATATTGCCCTAGTCAAATCTGGAGAAAGAATACCTGTGGATGGTGAGATACTTGAAGGAACAGCGAGTATTGATGAGGCAATGCTGACTGGGGAATCCATTCCCGTGGACAAGGGAGTTGGGGATCCGGTGATTGGAGCAACCATTAATCGCTCAGGAAGTATCAAGGTAAGAACCACTAAAACGGGTAAGGATACCGTACTTTCTGGAATTATCAAACTGGTCGAAGATGCTCAGGGAGTAAAGCCTCCGATTCAACGCTTAGCAGATAAGATTTCTAATTATTTTGTGCCAACGGTGGTTGTTATTTCTATTCTTACCTATTTAATATGGTACGTTTTGTTCGATAGTACGTTTGTTTTTGCCTTTACTGCTTCCATTGCCGTTTTAGTCATCGCTTGTCCCTGCGCTTTAGGGTTGGCAACTCCTACAGCCATTATGGTTGGCAGTGGGGTAGGGTTGAACCGAGGTCTTCTCTTTAAATCTGCAGCAGTATTGGAAGGAATTGCTCACTTACAAGCCATTGGGTTTGATAAGACAGGGACGTTAACGAAGGGAACACCTGAAGTGACGGATATTCTTGCCTATGCTGGTTACTCGAGGACAGAGGTTCTTAAAATTGCTGTAGCAGGTGAGAATCCTTCGATTCATCCATTAGCTCAGGCGGTTGTTTCTGAGGGCAAAAAGGAACAACTGGTTATTGAAGAGGTTCAAAATTATCGGGAAGAAGCGGGCTATGGTGTCACCTGTAACTATAAAGAGCAAACCTTACTCATTGGAAACATTAAATTAATGCACAAGTATAATGTTGACCTCAAAGAGTCGGAACCGGATTTTCAGGGGTTGGCTGAATTAGGCAGAACAACTAGTTTTATTGCTTTAGGTGGTCAGGTGATCGGACTCATCGCGCTTGCTGATGTAGTAAAAGAAAGTACCAAAGAAGCAATTAAACGACTTCATGAGTTGGGCTTAAAAACGTTTATGATTACTGGGGATAATAAGAAAGTCGCCAATGTTGTTGGCGAGCAGGTTGGAATTGATGATGTTATTGCAGAAATTTTACCTCAAGATAAGATTAGTATAATTAAGAAGTATCAGGACCAAGGGTTTAAAGTTGCTATGGTAGGGGATGGCATCAACGATGCTCCGGCCTTGGCCCAAGCAGATATTGGTATTGCTATCGGCTCAGGAACGGATGTAGCCAAGGAAACAGGAGATGTCGTATTAGTTCGTAACGACCTCCTAGATGTAGAACGAGCGATTCGTTTAGGCCGAAGAACCCTTCTCAAAATTAAGCAAAATCTCTTCTGGGCTTTAATCTATAATGTTGTAGGTATCCCAATTGCTGCAGGTGTTCTATATCCATTTACAGGACAACTGTTGCCTCCTGAATGGGCAGGGTTAGCCATGGCTTTCTCCTCCGTGTCCGTAGTAACAAGTTCACTCTTGTTAAAAAGGTATGACAGTAGACTCGTGGACTAGAGTGTCGAATCGGTGAATTTTCCTTCCAAAGATACTCATTTGTTTAATATGGGAGGATAAGTATACAAATTTACATTTGGTAAATTAAAGTTACCACTCAAGAGAAAGACATACGGAGTTATGGGATCTGGCTTCCAGCCTCTGACCTCTGACTTCTGTATTAGGAGGTGAAAGAAAGTGGGCCAAACTATTCTGAAAATTGATGGCATGACTTGTAACCATTGTAAAATGAGAGCAGAAAAAGCGTTGCAAGGTGTAAGTGGGGTCGAAAGCGTAAAAGTTGACCTAGCGAGCAAAGAGGCTGTCATAACTGGTAGTGCCGAGCGTGAGAAACTTATTAAAGCAGTCGTCGACGCTGGCTATACTGTAGCCTAATAGATGGGATCTTTTCTAAGTAAGAATCTCCTTTATATCGAATATAGCCTGTATCTTTAATAACTTTATTAAAGATACAGGCTATTTACATAAAAGAATGATCATTTCTTATGAATTCTATCTTTTAAATGTCCAGTATCGTGCTCGGATGATTATATTTTCTTTGGTTAAACTATTTATGAGGTGATGTAGAATGCCGAGAAATGATGGCAATAAATATAAGAATGCAGACCTGAAGAAAATCGAGTTGACACTTAGGAACATTCAAAAGAACGAAGAGTTTTTACTGGAAAATGCTGAAGAGCTGAGCGCTCATCAAATTAAAGATGTCAAAGCCCACTTAGCTTCCAAGACAAAACACCTTGAGGAAACCGAAGGCACAATTAAATAGGAGCATTTTTGCTCCTTCTTTTTCTTTGCCTTAAAAATAAATGTAAGAGGGATATCTTTCGATATCCCCCTTAATCACCTAACAATCTAAGTTAGATTTTGGTTCCACCTTTGAGATGTTCCTCAGCAAACTGAATCATCCGTTTGGTCATTTGACCACCAACTGATCCATTTTCGCGGCTTGTGCGGTCGCCGCCTAATTGAAGGCCCATTTCATTTGCAACTTCATACTTGAATTGATCCAATGATTGTGAAGCACCTTGAGTCGCTGGTGTATTAGTATTTCTTTCTCCTGCCATGATAGGTACCCTCCTTTAAATTATGTTTGTGTACTGGAACATTCTTATTATATGTTTTATGGCTTTTCTTACTCAGGTAATTATTGCTACAATATATAGAGCTTTCCTATTGCTTATTGTTGTGGTTGTTGACTGATTTTATGTTGATTTTAAGAACCTTAAGGTTTAGAATTATGTTATTGAATTGCTTTAATCGTTGAGGAGGATTCAAAGTGAGTTTGAAGATGAAAGAACCAGTAAACACATGGACACATTTTGTGCTATTCATGGCTGCAATTGTGGGGCTAGTGTTTCTGATAATCTTAAGTAAAAATAATATATCAAAACTGATTACCATGACGATTTATGGCGTTAGTATGATTTTACTTTATGGTGCTAGCTCTCTATATCATTGGGTCCGTACTACTCCACAAAAAGAACTTCTTTTGAAAAGGGTAGATCATATTGCAATTTATTTGTTAATCGCGGGTTCCTATACGCCGGTTTTTTACTACGGATTGGATGAGGTATGGCGTTGGGCGATGCTTAGTGTTGTTTGGGTTTTGGCAATCATTGGAATGATGTTGAAAATTTGGTTTATCCATGCACCTAGATATGTTTCCTCGGCATTTTATGTCTGTCTTGGCTGGATAGCCTTAGTCCCGTTCTTTCAACTTGTCCGTAATTTACCAATGGGTGCGATCATTCTAATGGCTGTTGGCGGATTAACCTATACCATGGGCGCGATTATATATGCAACTAAGATCTTCGATTTCTTCCCCAAGCGTTTTGGTTTTCATGAGATATTTCATTTGTTCATTGGAGCTGGAAGTATTGTGCATTACATAATGATTCTAGTATATATCATGCCGATGGCAGAATAAGTATCGTTAACATAGAAGTTAGTGCGATGGTGGGATGCGCTTAATTGTCATCCTGAACGAAGTGAAGGATCTTCCCACAATGCAGCAAGATCCTTCGCTGACGCTCAGGATGACACACAAAATAATGGGCAAAAAAGCAGGAGTGGTATTATAACCACTCCTTTTAATTATTTTCAGTACAAAAATCTGCTGCCTCTTCTGCGCTGTAATCCCCATATACTAGTTTCATTAGGCCGGGGTAATATGTGTCAAATCCTAGTACACCATTCCAGACGGTGTTTAGAACCTGATCTTGAGAGGGATGTGCATCAGCTAGATCAAGGAAGGTGCGATACCTTACTTCACCATTATCCATATCCATTTCAAAGTTACCATTGGCCAGTTCATAGTTTACACGGTTCATAAAATCACAAACTTCTAGGCGTTTGAATGGAGGGATTTTTTGATCAATATGAGTATTACAGAGCAACGATTCTTGTTCTTCATCAACTAGAAGGAATGCATGAAAGTCAGTATTTATGCCACGAATCTCAAGTTTAATAATTCCATTCTTATTGTCAAAATCAAATTCCCAGCCATTTTGACTCAGAATCTCATAGAGCACCCGAAATAAGGACATGATTTTCCATCCTCCTATATCTTCACTTTATAGTATAAATTTCCACGTAAAGAGGATAATTCCTTCTCCTTCTAGAAAGGTATTATAAAATAGTTATATAGAGAGAAAGGTATTTTAAATAAGGACATAGAATTTATTGAATATAAATAATTGAGTGAATTTTATACGTGTTCAGGGAGGTTGTGCATTGAATTCACTGAAACATCAAATCCTTTTTTTGATGCTTGGTTCACTAGTTGTATTGGCAACGTGTTTAATCTTCATATTAGGGTTGCATTTGAAGCATCGGGCAGTGGATGCAGCGATTGTCAAAGCAAAATCAGATCTAGCAACTTGCATGGAAATAATTCATTTAAAAAACCCAGGTCCATGGCAAGTAAAGGACGGACAACTTTACAAAGGGCAGAATCAAATCTCACATCGCACAGAACTTGTTGATCATCTATCCGAACTCACCGGGGATACAGTGACTCTATTTCTGGGTGATACTAGAGTTGCTACAACGGTGCGCAGTGTGAATGGCCAGAGGGCTATAGGAACTAAGGTGTCAGATGCAGTGGCAGAAACTGTCTTAAAAAATGGACAGACTTATCTTGGTGAAGCGAATGTGGTGGGAGAACTTTATCAGACGGCTTATGAACCTATTCGCGATATTAATGGGGATATCATTGGAATCTTTTATGTAGGAATTTCTAAAAGCTACGCCCAGGCGTTTATTGTTAATTCTCTGATACTATTAACAATATTCGGGTTGGGAGTAACATTAATTGTTGCTTTAGTAACTTGGTTTTTCATACAAAAATTTGTCATTAACCCACTTCATGAAATTACACTTGGAACACGTGACGTAGCTACTGGACACGCGACTGAGAAAGTCGATGTTACTGGGCCTAGGGAAATCGGAGAGTTAGCAGTCGCATTTAACCAAATGGTTGAACGATTAGAAGATATTGCAGATGAAATGAGTAAAGTCTCTATGCCAAGAGATTCACATATGGACATAGAGAGTTCGGATGTAATAAAGCTAGAAGAGCCAGAAATAATACCACAGGAACTTCCTAAACAAAATTTCAACTTCTCTCAGAGGGGCTTACCTAAAGGGCTAAATCTCCTCACTTTGAGGCAAATCATCTCTTTTGTGTGTGAAAAAAATGAACCTGTTTCTGCCGAAAATGTTGCTGAAGGGGTAAATCTAACTAGGGTAACAGTTCGTAGATATCTTGAGTTTCTAGAACAATATGGTGCATTGACAACGGATTTAAAATACGGCACAGTTGGGAGACCTGTTAAACTATTTCAACCGGTACATAATTTAAATATTAAAGATATTGAATAATTCGTGAATGGAGCGAGAAGTCCCCCCTTAATTGGGGGGACTTTTTTATTACATAATAGTTTTTTAATTATACAGAATAGTTTCTTTATGAACTTTATTAACAGAATAATGACTAAAGCGGGAAAGAGGGATAAGCTTGAATACGAGATATAGTCAGAAAATTCAAGAAAATAACTCTATATCCCGTGTTAAGGGCTTGTACCAAATGTACTAATCCTACCTAAATCGGAAGTCGTAAAACTGTGTACTGGGTCATAGGCATGTTTATGAACAATTCAAGGGGAGGAAAAAGAGATGGATGTTTCTCGTCGGAGTTTCCTAAAACTTTCTGGGCTTTCCATTGCTGCATTGGCGGCTGGCTTAGGGTTTGATCCTGCTGTCGCCCAGGCTAAGGGGTATGCTTTAAAAATTGAAGGAAGTAAAAAGATCCCTAGTATTTGCCACTTCTGCTCTGGTGGATGTGGAATGCTCTTGTATGTGAAAGACGGTAAGCTGATTCATCTTGAAGGTGATCCGGATCACCCAACCAATGAGGGGACCCTGTGTCCTAAAGCGGCGAGTTTACTCAGTGTGGCCAATTCTCCTGATCGTGTGACAAAGCCAAGACGCCGTGCTCCTGGGGCTGACCACTGGGAGGATATTTCTTGGGAAAAGGCGTTAGACATCGTCGCTAAGAAAACTAAAGAAGTCAGGGACGCTAGTTGGAAAGCCGCTGATGAGATTGTCAATGCGAAAACGGGATTACCAGAAAGCCTTTCAGTCAATCGTGTAGAAGGTATCGCCTTCTTGGGTTCTGCAGAAGTTGATAATGAAGAATCTTACCTAATTAAAAAGTTCTGCGAGGTAATAGGAACCCCCTACAATGAACATCAAGCTCGTATATGACACGCCCCCACGGTGGCAAGTTTGTCACCTTCGTTTGGTCGAGGTGCGATGACGAATTCATGGTCTGATCTGAAAAATGCTGAGGTCTTTTTAATCGCAGGAAGTAACTGTGCAGAGAATCATCCCATTGCTATGAAATGGATCAATCGGGCAAAAGAAAAGGGTGCAAAAATAATCGTCGTGGATCCGCGCTTTACCCGGACAGCTGCTAAAGCAGATATCTTCGCCCAAATTCGACCGGGTACAGATATCGCCTATCTTGGCGCAATTATAAATTATATTCTTGATAAAAAGTTATACGATGAAACGTATGTTTTGAATTATACGAATGCTCTTTTGAAGGTCAATAAAGATTATACATTAGAGGATGGAGTTTTTTCCGGTTATAATGCTAAAACAAGGAAATATGCCACTGCGAGCTGGGGCTACCAACTTGGGCCGGACAAAAAGCCTCTGAAAGCTGATAGTATAGAGGACCCAGACAGTGTATTTTCCAAGCTCAAAGGACACTATGCCAGATATACGTTTGAAACAGCTGAAAAAATTTCTGGGATTCCGGCAGCTAAAATCAAGGAAATTGCTGACGTTTTCTGTAAAGGAAAACCAGCAAGTATTCTTTATGCCCTGGGAATGACTCAACATACCACGGGTGTTCAAGGAATTCGTTCTTATGCCATTATTCAATTATTGTTAGGAAACATCGGAAAAGCCGGTGGCGGTATTAACGCACTGCGTGGAGAACCGAATGTCCAGGGTTCAACGGATATGGCTAATTTAGTTAGCAACCTGCCGGGTTATCTGCCGCACCCAATTAATACGGATAAGACCCTGCGTGATTATCTTGTGCGCAATGGATCATTTTTTGAGAAACATATAGTTGCCCAACTTAAAGCCTGGTTTGGTGAAAATGCCACCAAAGAAAATGACTATGGATTTAGCTACTTACCAAAGACTAATCCTTCAGTCAATGCGACGATGGTCAAACTCTTTGAGATGATGAATAAAGGCCAATTCAAGCTGCTCTTTAACGTTGGTTCGAACTCCTCAGTTTCCATTCCGGACCTTCAGCTCGTCCGTTCAGCCTTAGCCAAACTTGATATGTTGGTCGTTTCTGACCTCTTCGAGATTGAAACTGCCCAATTCTGGCGTGCTCCCGGAGTGATTCCGGCAGATATTAAGACTGAAGTCATTATGTTCCCTGCAGCTTTCGTCTATGAAAAGGCTGGCAGCATGTCAAATTCTTCGCGCTGGATTCAGTGGAAAGAAGCCGCGCTCAAGCCCCTCGGGGACTCAAAACCTGACCTTGACATGTTGGACCACCTCTTTAAGAAAATCCGTAAGTTGTATGAAGGTAGCACAGATGTTAAGGATGCTCCAATCTTAAAGGCCCGTTGGGATTATGGTGATCATGAGCCAAGCGCACTAAAAGTACTACAAGAGCTGAGTGGGTATGACGAAACGACAGGTAAGCTCCTTCCGACCATAGGGGATTATCTTAAAGCACCAATTGGTACGGCTTCTACAGGGTGTTGGATATATGCTGGCGTAACGGGGAATGGAAACCTTGCGGCTCGTCGTAAGAGCGATGACCCCTCAGGGTTGGGGCTCTTTAAAGAATGGAGTTTTGCTTGGCCTGGAAATGTTCGTATTCTGTATAACCGTGCATCCTGCGACGAATTGGGCCAGCCCGTTGATACAAAACGCAAACTAATCTGGTGGGATGCTGCAGCTAAGGTATGGGCAGGGAATGACGGTGGGGACGTTGTCGATAAGACCAAGGGACCTGAGACACCGGAAGGTAAGTTAAGTTTCCGTATGAATCCTGAGGGTGTTGGTCGCTTATTTGCGGCCGCGTATATGAGTGGGTTACCTGCTGAACCAACCGCTGACGGACTCCCGGCCATCGGGATTCGTGGTGCAGGGTTATGTGTAGATGGACCGTTACCGGAATTCTATGAACCAACCGAAAGCCCAACCATAAATATTTTGCATCCCAAGACTTCAATTAGTCCATGTGCAGTGGTGGTATCGACTCAAATCGGTAAGTCGGAGGAGTTCCCCCATGTTTTGACTACGTATGGGGTGGTGGAACATTTCTGTGCCGGAGGAATTACACGCAACATACCGTGGTTGAATGAAATTATGCCAGAACCCTTTGCTGAAATTAGTAAAAATCTAGGAGCTAAAATTGGGGTCAAAGAAGGAGATATGGTCGAAGTATCTTCTGCTCGCGGCAAAATTACCGTTCGTGCCTTAGTCACGGACCGTTTACAGTCTTATAAAGTCAACGGAGAAGATTGTGAAACTATTGGAATGCCTTGGAGTTGGGGTTTTGCATCTTTAAGTCCTGGTCCAAGTGCTAATGAATTAACCATCGCCGCATTGGATCCTGGAGCAGGTACTCCTGAGTATAAGGTTTGCCTAGTCAATATAAGGAGGGCATAGCGATGACAAGAAAAACAGTTTTTGTCGACACTTCAAAATGTACGGGGTGTAAAGCTTGCTCTGTGGCTTGTAAGGAGTGGAACGAGCTTCCGGCGGAGAAAACCCAGTTGCTTACGAGTTATCAAACTCAAAAGGCTTTTACGACGAAGACCTGGACCTTTATGACCTTTATTGAGAAATACGAAGATCAGACAATGAATTGGTTAATGCGTAAGGCCCAATGTTTTCACTGTGCAGAGCCTGCATGTATGAAAGCCTGCTCTTCAAGTGCAATTTCTCAGACGGAATCTGGGTATGTCTTAATTGATTGGGACAAATGCATTGGGTGCGGTTATTGTGTTGAAAACTGTCCATTTGGGGTTCCGAAGGTCGACCCGGTTCAGAAAAAATCCTACAAATGCACAGGGTGTATTGATAGGGTTGAAAATAACTTATTGCCTGCTTGTGTTCATACCTGTCAACCGGGCGCTTTAGCTTTTGGAGAACGGGACGCTATGTTGGCTCAAGCGAAGAAGCGACTTACAGAGGCTCAAAAGACGCATCCCAAGGCACAGCTATATGGAGAAAAGGAAATGGGCGGTATGACCTATCTCTATTTATTGCTGGATAGTCCAGAAGTTTATGGTCTCCCGGCTAACCCGACAGTTCCGCTCTCACTAACACTTTGGAAAGATGTTATTCGTCCGGTCGGTAGTGTCGCAGTGGGTGGTGCAGCAGCGGCTGTTGTCCTCGGGGTTTT
>NZ_JABZFS010000015.1:0-113175 GCF_014237355.1 Desulfosporosinus sp. | reverse complement strand
AGTGCAAACGCCAAACACAAAGCTCCTAGCGCCATATAGAGTAATCCAATATACAAGTTATTTTTCTTCATTTATCTCGCCTCCTCTATTCGGAAAGAAGATTTCCTCGATTCTTAGGCCAAAAAATTCGGATATTGTAAAAGCCAAATCCAGTGAAGGATTATACTTACCATTTTCTATAGCACTGACTGTCTGCCTTGATACTCTAAGTGCCTTAGAAAATTCTTCCTGATTCAAGCCCCTATCCTTTCTTAATTTTTCAACAAAATTGTTCAAGTTGCCCCATCTCCTTTCGTCAAGTTTCCTTTACATTTGAGAGTATCATCTTGCATCTCTAATTGTCAAGTTTCCTTTACACTTAATTAAAGAAATGCAGACAAAAGGAAAGGGACTTGTCTGGAGCTACTGAGTATACAGACAAGTCCCTGTCCCTTTGCCTGCCCTGATAAGGGCAATTGGTATAGTTTTTAGGATACCAATGATTCCAGTGGTTAAGTAAACTAGAAGGACAGCTTGTAATCTTTTCTAACTCTGAACTAAAAAAGAAAACAACACATTTACGGCTTTTACTTCTCCTGAAAGCTGGACCGACAGGATCGTCTCCGTCATTTCCAATACAGATTGCACTTCCAGGGTTGCTGAAGCTGAAGAGATTGGAATACAAGACAGTCTCCACGTTTGTTAGGACATAGTTCCATATAATTACGCAAAAGATATTGTTATTTTTTAACTGTTAAGCAAAATTTATCTCCGGGGTAAACCTATATTTAAATTCCATCAATCATTTCTTCGTAGAATTCTTCCCTTAATCCATAACCCACTGATAAATCCTGATATTATTCCTAAAGCATGGGCAGGGGCAGCAACAGATACTTGTGGATTTAACAGAGTTACAATAATATTTACAATAAACAATGATATTACCCAATGCTTTACCTTACCTTTTAGTACAATCTTATTCGGGCTAATAGCGGCAAATGCTGCGGTAATACCAAAAGTAGCTGCTGATGCTCCAGCAACTGGTCCCGTCCACTGTATAATATCAGCATATGGTACAATGGTAATACTTCCCAAAAATCCAGTTAGGGCATAAATGAAAAAGACATTTCTAGCATCTACAACCTTTTCAAGTTCTACACCAAATACAAAAAGTAATCCTATATTAGCTAAAAGGTGAATTAAAATTATATGTGAAAAGAATACTGAAATCAGTGTCCAAGGTATTTCTGTTAAGTTTTGAGGATCCAGCAACAAAATTTTACTTGAGTTAGGAAATACATTAATAATTATAAAAACCAAAACATTTAAAGAAATTAATATGTTGGTTGCTGGACTACTAAATAAGTTTTTCTGTATTTTAGCAATTATATTTTGAGCCATTTTTCTCTCTCCTTTCATCTTCTACACTTCCATTCCAAGCACATCTAGGCAGTTTTACGACTTTAAAACGGCTCTAAGATTGATATTTTTGTTTTCAACTATCAAACAAATACTGAATAAAATTTCTATTATTATCATCATAATTGCGAGCATATATGGTTCAAAACTTATACCAATTATAAGCGATAAAATTGGTATTAAAATAGCGAACACTACGTAGGATGTAGATTTATATAGCCAACCGTATGGTAACAAATGTGCTCCAAAAATCATTGCTATCACCATTAGCATCTTTTCAGGTAATGTAGGATATACCCACATAGCAATAAGTAAATATAGCATTTGGTTTGCAGAAAAAAGAATTCCCAAATTGGTTAACGGATTTTCTTTATTTTGAAAATCAACCTTAATTATTTTAGATACTAAAAATGCTAAAGGCATTAGTGGAGCTGTGGAGCAAAATGTAAATAAGTTCTTTGTCAAATTAGGTAATGATGTCGAATGAATAATCAGTATAATACACCAAATTATAATTGATGCCAATATGAAATGCAGCCCTTTTTTTTGTTTAATCGCACAATTCAAGCGTAGTTCTTCTAAGTTCATAATTAATCCTCCAACAAACAAAAATAACTTATCCTTTTTGCATAATACTTGTATTTAGCTTAGAAGTTCAAAAATAGCCCTGATCTGGTTGTTATTTTCTGTGAGTTTATGGTCTGATTACTTTTTGTACCTCAATAGATAGAATGGCTTTAAAAGAGGGTATTGTCTCCTACGATTGCTTAGAGACAATACCCATTTTATTCTTAAATATATTTTTCACACTTTGGGGTATAGGGCTTTAATGCTATTTCTTATTTATTGCCCCTTGTTCCTCACAGCCGCCTGGGCTGCTGCCAAGCGAGCTATTGGTACACGGAAGGGAGAACAAGAGACATAATCAAGTCCAACGATGTGGCAGAATTCTACGGAATTAGGTTCTCCACCGTGCTCGCCACAGATCCCTAACCCAAGATTGGGGTTTGTGCTCCGACCTAGATTAACCCCTATGTTAATCAGCTTTCCTACCCCATCCCGATCAAGTACGACAAAGGGATCTGTTTTTATCAATTTCTTATCCAGATAGGTCGGGAGAAACTTCCCTTGTGCGTCATCCCGAGATAAGCCCATGGTCATTTGGGTAAGATCGTTCGTCCCGAAGGAAAAGAAGTCAGCTACTTTCCCGATCTCATCCGCCAAAAGAGCGGCACGGGGCACCTCAATCATGGTGCCAACCTGGTAGTGAATTTGAACATTTTGTTCTTGCATAACTTCAGCCGCCGTATCATCAACCAGCTTACGCATCATTAAGAATTCCTCTTTACCCATGATCAGCGGAATCATCACTTCTGGATGAATGTCATACCCTTCTTTGATCAGCCGGGCACTGGCTTGGAAAATTGCTCGGGCTTGCATAACTGTGATTTCCGGGAAGGAAACCCCCAGACGACAACCACGATGGCCAAGCATGGGATTCAGTTCAGATAAAGCCCGGACCTTGCGCAGCAAGGTTTCTTTTTCCTGTAATGCCGCAGGATTATCATTGCTCATTCTGAGTTTTGTGATCTCAATGACCAACTCCTCAGAATGCGGCAGGAACTCGTGAAGGGGTGGATCCAGCAAACGAATGGTCACTGGGTATCCCTGCATAGCTTTCAAAATACCGTAGAAGTCTTCTTCCTGCATCGGTAAGAGCTTTGCCAAGGCGTCTTCTCGATCTTCCAAGGTTTGGGCTAGAATCATTTCTTGCACAATCGGAATCCGCTCAGGATCCATAAACATATGCTCTGTACGAGTCAAGCCAATTCCAACTGCTCCAAAATCTCGAGCGTTAGATGCTTCTGTCGGACTATCTGCATTCGCCATGACTTTAAGTCTAGAAATTTCGTCTGCCCAACCTAAAAACTCTTTAAATCCTTCGCTCAGCTCTGGATCCACCATGGATACTTCTCCCTTGATGACTCGTCCAGTTGCCCCATCGATGGACATAATCGTTCCTTGAGGGTACTCTACCCCGTCAATAGCGACTAAGCCCTGGGTATAGTCAATCTTCAAGGCATCACATCCACAGACAGCAGGTTTACCCATATGACGGGAAACGACCGCTGCATGACTCGTCATACCGCCGCGACTGGTCAAAATCCCTTGGGCAGCCAAAATACCGCGAATATCGTCGGGTGTGGTTTCTGTCCGAACGAGAATGACTTTCTCGCCAAGATTCCCTAACCGTTCCGCTTCTTCTGCGCTAAGCACAATTCTGCCAGATGCCGCCCCAGGAGAGGCAGGAAGCCCTTTCGCAAGCACATGCAGCTTGGCATCCGTATCCATACGACGATGTAATAGGTGATCTAATTGATCCGGTTCAATCCTCATAACGGCTTCTTCTTTAGTGATCACGCCTTCATGGAATAGTTCCACAGCTACACGAATAGCTGCCGAAGCGGTTCGCTTACCATTACGTGTCTGAAGCATATATAGTTTGCCGCGCTCAATGGTGAATTCTATATCCTGCATATCCCGATAATGAGCCTCTAAGCGTTTAGAAAAATCCACAAACTGTTGATAGATCTCTGAATTTTCCTGCGCCAAAGTGGCAATGGGGTTAGGTGTCCGTATGCCAGCCACCACGTCTTCCCCTTGGGCATTCATTAGATATTCGCCGTAGAGCACACTCTCTCCAGTCGAGGGGTTACGTGTAAAGGCCACACCCGTTCCTGAATCTGAGCCCATGTTTCCAAAAACCATGGATTGAACATTAACAGCGGTTCCAATTTCATGGGGAATATTATTAATCCTACGATAAACATTGGCTCGATCATTATTCCACGAACGGAAAACAGCTAAAACAGCCTCTTTTAACTGATCTTTGGGATCCATAGGAAAGGGTTTACCAGTTTTGCGTTCAATTTTTTTCTTATACTCACTGACCATCCATCTAAGGCTCTCAGCAGAAAGTTCAGAGTCATAGTGAACCTTCTGCTTCTCTTTAGCATTCTCTAAAATATGTTCAAAATTATAATGTTCTACTTCTAGAACTACGTCCCCAAACATCTGAATAAATCGGCGATAACAATCCCAAGCAAAACGCTCGTTTTGCGTATTGGCTGCTAAGGCTTCTACAGTCTCATCATTTAGTCCCAAATTAAGAACGGTGTCCATCATGCCTGGCATTGAGAACTTCGCTCCGGACCTCACCGAGACAAGAAGTGGGTTTTTCTTATCCCCAAAGAGTTTACCTGAAGCCGCCTCTACTTCAGCCAAGGCCGGCCAAACTTGATCCCAAATTCCCTCTGGGAATATCTCGCCATTATTGTAATACTCATTGCAGGCTTCTGTTGTAATTGTAAATCCCGGAGGCACCGGCAGACCTATTTGGGTCATCTCCGCTAGATTTGCTCCCTTGCCCCCTAATAAATCGCGCATGGAAGCCTTACCTTCTTGAAATAGGTAAACATACTTCTTATTCATTTCTATCACCCTTAAATAATATTTCTAACACGATACTCGCGGTTTCTTCAACTGCTTTCCCAGTGGCGTCAATAATCGGGCAGCCAATACGTTTCATGATGCCCCGAGCATACTCTAACTCTCGCATAATACGATCTAGGTTGGCATAATCCGCTGTTGCGCCCAACCCAAGAGTTTTTAAGCGCTCTGTCCGGATTTGATTGAGCAATTCGGGACGTAAGGTTAACCCTATTACTTTCTTCGATGAAATACTAAAAAGTTCGTCTGGAGGATCAACTTCTGGAACTAAGGGAATATTTGCGGCTTTAAGTCCTTTATGGGCTAAGTACATACTAAGGGGCGTTTTCGAGGTTCGCGACACACCAATCAAAACGACGTCTGCAAAAAGAACCCCGCGAGGATCTTTGCCGTCATCATATTTAACAGCAAACTCGATGGCCTCGACTTTCCGAAAATACTGTTCATCTAAACGATGGATAATGTTCGGCGTATGGGTAGGATCCATGCCCGTTTGACTAGCAAGGGCTCCAATAAGAGGACCTAATATATCGACGGTTTTGAGCCCTTTCTCCTCAGCCTTTCTCTCCAAATACTCTCTAAGGTCCTTAAGTACAAGAGTATAAACCAAGATAGCTTGTTCGGCCGTGGCTTCTTCCATAATATCTTCTAAATGCGCCTGATCCCGTACATAGGGAACTCGACGAATCCGAGTTTTTACGCCAATGAATTGTGCTGCCGCTGCCCGACTTACAAACTCAGCCGTCTCTCCGAGTGCATCAGAAATGACATAAATAACAGATTGGCTCGTCACATCACACCTCCGAATTATTCGAAGTCCCTTCGACTTCTGTTTCCGACCTCCGGCCTGATCTTCGCCTTCTAGCTCGGGCCTCCAGCTTCTGATCGACTTCCGATTGGGCTTCTGATCTTCGACTTCCAATGGTTTCTGGGCCGGACTGTTACTCCGTTTCCGCAATCTCCACAAAGAGCTTAGTAACATTCGTCTTCGTGAAGCGGCCCACGACCTCATAACATTCATTCCCGTTCTCGTCCACATACTCTTCTACCACCGGCAAACTGTCAACCTGATGTTGTACCAATTTTTTGGCAGCACTTAGAACAGGTTCATCTAGAGTTGCCATGTAGATGTTCGGCATCCGGGTCATGATCACACCCACCGGAACTTGTTGTAAGTCAATTTTCCCAATAGAGGCTTTCATAATATCTTTCCGAGAGATCATCCCTAAAAGAACCCTATCTTCCCTAACAACCGTCAAGCTCCCTACATTTTGCGTGAACATGGCAACCGCTGCTTCATAAATACTAGCATTTTCCAATACCGTAACAGGCATTGACTTAAATGCGCAGACACGGAGCTGGAGCATGCGTTCCATAATAGGAGAAGGCCCAAGATCTTCACGATAAGAATACCCAACGCGCGGTCTAGCCACTAGGACACCGGACATCGTTAAAATGGTTAAATCCGGGCGGAGAGTAGCACGCGTCAAATTCAACATTGAAGCAATCTTTTCACCCGTAATGGAACCTGAAGCTTTGACGATCTCCACAATTCGCTGTTGCCGTTCCGTCCATTCCAACCAATTTCACCTCTTATGTTCTTGCTCTTTCCCTAATGTGACATACTAATAAAGTTCAATTCGATCGATTATACCATATAATATTATTTGCTGGATAGATAGTGTTACATACAAAACGAATAAATTTTATTAAAATAACATACTCTTAACAGAGTTTTAGTCAATAACAGCAGTTAACCGCGTCATCCTAAGTGATAGCGAAGGATCTAGGCGATTCCACCATCCTGAGCCTAAGCGTTGGATCGATCCTTCAGTCGTCCCTCCTTCAGGATGACATATTGCTTGAGTTGCTTTCATAGCAATGACATTAAACTCTTATATTTTCTTGTATATCCAAAAAGGGGTACCCTTTGGTACCCCTGAATTTTACCTTTGTTTATGCTAAAACACTCAACTCTCCTAAGCAACCCAACATCTTCACACATTGACTGAGCAAGGCAAGACGTGCTCTTTTCAAGCCTTCATCTTCCACCATAATCATGACTGCTTGGAAGAGAGCTTCAATTTGTGGGACAAGTTCCCAGGCTAGATCATAAGCCGCCTCATAATTCCCCGCCCCGATCATTTCCTCAAAACGCTGTCGGCGAGAACTTATCCCCTCAGCTAAAGCGATCTCAGTAGCATCAACTAAAAGGGCTGGATTTAATTCAAGGTTCGGTTCTTTTTTAGTTAGATTATAGCAACGAGTATAAGACTGAGCATAAAGAACAAACGCCTCTTCAACCCGTTTTTCAGAAAGGACTCGAGCTCTTTTCACAACACGATTAATGTTGTCACTCCCTAGAGCTAAAACGGCATCGACTGTATCATAGCGGAGTCCTTGCTCTTGAAGTACGAAACGCACTCTTTGTTGGAAGAAATCCTGTAATAAGGGCAAGATGTCTTTCATCGGCAAAGGAGCAGTTCCCTGCTTCTCCAAAAGGCTGTAGGACTCCCGAATAAGTTCAGTTAAGGAAAGCTCCCACCCTGAATCTAAAAGAATAGCTACAATTCCTTGTGCCTGTCGTCTGAGGGCATAAGGATCTTGTGACCCTGTAGGTTGAATCCCAATGCTGAAGGCTCCCACAACGGCATCCAATTTATCCGCAAGGCTGACCACTCGCCCTGAATCAGAGGCAGGGGTTGCATCCCCAGAGAAGCGAGGTTGATAGTGCTCAAGTATGCCTTGGCAAACTTCAGGCTTCTCTCCACTGGCTTTGGCATAGTCCGCACCCATGATCCCTTGCAGCTCAGGGAAATCACTAACCATCAAGGTAACCAGATCCGCTTTGGCCAAATACGCAGTACGGTCAATCTCTTCTTGTTGAGCCGCATCAAACCCCTGCTGCTTAGCCATAAAACGAGATAAGCCTCGCAGGCGTTCGACCCGTTCCTCGACGGTGCCCAATTTCTCATGATAAACAATCTTTCCAAGCTTAGGAACTAAATCCGCTAAAGAAATTTTCTGATCTTCTCTATAATAGAAAGCAGCATCTTCTAGCCGAGCTTTCAACACCTTTTCATTACCAGCCTTAACCGTATCTAACGCGAAATCACTCCCGTTGCGTACGGTTACAAAAAATGGTAGCAGCTTTCCCTCTTTAGAACGAACAGGAAAATACCGTTGATGCTCCCTCATCGGAGTGGTAATCACAGCCTCTGGTAAATGCATATATTGAGAAGCCACTCCTCCTAATAAGGCTGTCGGGTATTCCACAAGGTGTATAACTTCACCGAGAAGCTCTTCATCTGCAGGCACCTCGCCTCCGACCTTCTCCGCAAGGACTTTTAATTGAGCTAAGATATCAGCCTTTCTCTCCTCAGGATCGATAATGACAAAGGCTTGACGTAAAGCCTCTAGATAGTCCGCGGGTTGGCTGATCAGCACCTCTTCTGCCGCCAATGTCCGATGCCCTCGGGAGGAGCGCCCTGACTTCAGACCTACGAACTCAAAAGGAATGACATCTGAGCCGTAAAGTGCGACCATCCAACGAATCGGGCGGGCAAAACGAAAATCGAGTTCGCCCCAGCGCATAGGCTTCGGAAAATGCAACGAGTTAATCATGTCAATGGCAAGCTGAGGAAGAAGTGCCTCAGTCTCAAGCCCTACTTCCGATTTTCGAGCAAATACATAAGGAACTCCATTAATTTCTTGCACAAACAGATTTTCTACAGAAACGCCTTGTCCTCTGGCGAAACCCTGAGCAGCTTTCGTGGGCGCTCCACTAGCATCATAGGCGGCTTTCACGGCCGGTCCTTTAACTTCCATAGACAAATCTTCTTGGGTTTCTGCCAGTTCCTTGACCAAAAGTGCCAGACGGCGAGGAGTCGCGTAAACCTTTAGGTCCTTATAGGTTAAACGAAGTTCAGCCAAGCGTTTGCGTGCCTGTTCTTCTAACTGGGTCATCGCCCCTGGGGAGAACTTAGCGGGGATTTCTTCGGTTCCAATTTCAAGTAAAAAGTCCTTCGCCATCTTACTCCACCCCTTTCACAGAATTAGTCTTCAATAAAGGGAAACCCAGTTTTTCTCGCTGTTCAACATAAGCCTGAGCACAAAGACGAGCTAGCCCCCGTACCCGAGCAATATAACTGGTGCGTTCTGTTACGCTGATTGCTCCGCGAGCATCAAGAAGATTAAAGGTATGCGAACACTTAAGCACATAGTCATAGGCTGGAAGAACCAAACCCTTCTCAACTACCCGCTTAGCCTCACGCTCATACATATCAAACCAAGTTTGCAAGGCTTCAATATCCGCCACTTCAAAGTTGTAATGTGAGTAGTCAATTTCATTTTGTAGATAAATATCACCATAGGTGACATCACCAACCCATTCAATATCATACACATTATCCTTGTTTTGAATATACGTCGTCAGACGCTCCAACCCATAGGTGATCTCTGCACAAACTGGTTTGCAATCGATGCCCCCACACTGTTGAAAGTACGTAAACTGAGTTACTTCCATGCCGTCTAGCCAGACTTCCCAGCCTAAACCCCAGGCACCTAAGGTTGGAGATTCCCAATTATCTTCAACAAATCGAATATCATGTTCACGCGGATTGATCCCTAACCGCTCCAAACTCTGCAAGTATAGCTCCTGAACATTGTCCGGAGAGGGCTTAAGAATAACTTGGTATTGGAAATAATGCTGTAATCTATTAGGATTTTCCCCATATCGTCCATCAGTAGGTCTGCGAGACGGCTCCACATAGGCCACATTCCAAGGCTCAGGCCCCAGAGCCCTCAGAAAGGTTGCAGGATTCATCGTGCCGGCCCCTTTTTCAACATCATATGGCTGTGCAATAATGCACCCCTGCTCTCCCCAAAACTGGTTAAGAGACAGGATAATATCTTGAAACTTCATAGTAAGCCCTCCTAATATAATCATTAAATACACTGAGATTTAACTTTCCCCATATCCCAGCCCACCGACCAGAAATTAAGGGGACCTTGCTAAGTGAACACTTTAGTGGGAGTTCACGATAAAACGAGTGCCGATGCTGAGGCATTATTCCGCCCAGGTTCACATGCAGAATACCCATAGGTTGGCGGAATAGCCTCAGCATCCAACGAGTCAGTGAACGGAAACGTGTGTGAACGTGCAATCTCCCCTTACTTTCAACGACCCAAAATTAAAAGCCCTCACCCCCGTAGCATATTTATGCTACAGGGACGAGAGCTTGTTCCCGCGGTTCCACCCTGTTTGACCCGTAAGGTCCCCCTTCGTTTCCTATGCTCAGAGCTGCCCCATCCACTTCTCCCATTCGGCTTCCACCCACCCGAACTCGCTAACAGAGAAAATACGCAGACTTCATTCTCATCATCACATCATAAGGTATTAATTTTAATCATTATATGCTGAGGAATAAATCGTGTCAAATGGAACGGAGAAAAAGTGCCTATAAAATATCGTTAAGGGTTTGCCATGCCGCTTCCATTGTCGACGAATCAAGTCTAGCATTTGAGGTCTCAGGCTTAAACATGAGCGAAAATTCTTCGCCCCCCTTGGTTTTTTTCGCAGAATAAAAATCCGTGTCAACAGGAATAGCGCCTAGGTCTAAGAAAAATGGTTTCCGATCATCAAGGTGTTCCATATTTTTCCTAACCTCAAGGAGTATTCCTTCGATCTCAGGATGTTTCTTCTCAAGGAACGTCCGAACCCTATGGAATAAAAAGCCTCCAATACCTCGAGCCTTATATTCAGGCGTAATCCCGAGATGTTCCAGATAACCCATTCGAACGTTTGGCATCCAGTAAAAGCAGGCGATTCCAAAGACCTTTTCGTTTTCTTGTGCCGTCAGCAGGTAAAACTTGTTGGGCGCAATAGCCTGTGGGTTTAGCAGCTTTTCTCGGATTTCTCCTTGAACAGATTCAGGGTATTCAAAGACTGAGCCCATGAGTTTGATTCCTTCTTGAGTATAGTATCCGTTGGGCTCCTTCCCTTCAACAAATTTGATATTATCAGTATCTATTTCTAGGACATTGCCACAGTCATCCCGAATGATTATCTCCTTATGTATGATCATGGCCATGTCTCCCGTGTCAGCAAAGGCAGCATTCGCCTCATCAGTGTCAATATGAAATTCAGTAATCCCATCGTCCACTAACCGAACTGTAACGTCATGATAGGAAACGATTTTTTCCCCTTTGAGTAAAATACTAACCTTATCCGACTCAGAAAGGTCCAATCGTTTTGCGGTCTTCGATAGCATATGTACATGGGCTTTAGCAATAATACATCCATGATCGAGTACGACGACTCCTTTAGGTCCAATAAGCACCGCTCCCGGAGTACCCTTTAGATCTCCAGAATCTCTCAAAGGAGCATCAATTCCCAACGGATATGTTTCTGTACGCGACAATTCCACTTGAGTTTCAGAGCGTGTTGGTCCAATAATCCTAACTTTTTGTAATACGCCCTTTGGTCCCACGACATTGACGGTTTCTTTAGCGGCAAATTGTCCAGCTTGCCCTAAATCCCGTAACACTGTAAGCTCACTACCCTGTCCAAACAATATTTCCATATGTTCTCGCGTAAGATGGACATGGGCCCTAGAAACACCCACCATAACAAGCCATTTGGCTTCACGCTTAAAGTCTACTTTTTTAGGATCACTCATTTCCATTCTATAGTTCCTCCTAACATTCAAGTTATAGACTAAGGTAACTACTATTTTATAGTAAATGAGTATAATATGTAATCCTTTCCCTGAAATTTCTGGCAATATTATTTATAAATTGACAAACATTCGTAAATATTTTGATAATTTAATCAATTTTGTGGGGGTCATTTACTAATTTATACAAATCATAGTTTCCTCTTTGCATTTTATATCCCCACTAGGTCTCAATCTTAAACTTTAGTTAGGTGTATTAGTTCCATATATACTCAAGTATTTTTAGTGTTTAAAAAACGCCCCCATCCCTATTTCACTGGGTTAGAGGCACATTTTTACTAGTTGGACTTTGTTTCCATCCTACTTAAAGAGACATTAGAAAACATATTCACCTTTAAGTTATTTTATGCATGGTTTTAGGTTATGTTTAATGAAAGTAATTGTTCCTTAACTAAAATAATTCTTTTATTTTAGAAACAAATTTGTCATAAACCTTATGCATATGAGGTTCATTACTATAACTATTTATCTCACTTAATGGAATCCACTGGACGCCGCTATTCTCGTCTTCTTTGACAGTTAAACGATCATTTTCATCAGCCTCAATCAAAAAGGCAACGGATAAATGAAGATGAGGTGACACGTATTCTCCTCTTCTTATATGTCCTAACACCGGAAGTATGTCCAAAGAGAAAATTTCTGGAGTAACCAAACGAATATTATTAACTCCAGTCTCCTCCCTCAATTCTTTAATAGCGACGGCTAATAAATCCTCTTCACCGTCAGCATGCCCACCAGTCCATGACCAAGAATCATAAATATTATGATAGACAACAAGCACTTTATTCCGTGTTCTATTAACGACAAATGCGGAACTTGTAAGATGGGCGATGACATTATTCCTCGTCAAAACATCCTCAAACATTCCGAGGCAAGTAAAAAAGACCGCTTTATCCTTATCCTCTTGCTCATTGTACGGAACATATCTCTTGATCGAATCTTTAAAATGCATAACTTCTCTCTTTCTCCTATGAATACGCATCTTGGTGTATTACCAGCCATGGCAGATACTAAAATTCACCCGTTTCCCGATCGTAAGGATACACCTGGTTAGAAGCAACTTCTAACTCAAAGTGGTTCATTGCAGCCCCTACAGCACCTACAAGGGCCAGCAATCTCAAGCCAGGCCTCCTCCATACTGTGTATGCGAGAGCTAACCCTAAGGGAGCTGAAAGACTGATAATCGTATTATCATGCCGTTTGAGACTGATTGTGGAGTGACTGATATTTGACATGGTAGATTTTATACTATCCAAAATTCCTTGACTTTGCTCCTCAAAATCCCAGTCTTGTCCTAACCCATTCCGCACTCTCTCTAGATCGTCTAAAGCCTTTAATACGTCACCCTGAGCCAAATTCAAAGCTGTACGCGCCTCTTCATATCCAATCCCCATACGTTCACGCAAGATATCAATCTTTTCCAATTCCGTCCAAGGTTCATTCATTACCTTTCCCTTCCTTCCCATCAAAATTTCGCCCCGATCCATCCCTCGTTAAACTCCCCATTCTCCAGGATTTCAGCGGTCGCTCAAATTTATGTTCCAGGTAAATCCTTAATATCTCCAGAATCTCTTCCTGCATCCAAGCACTCCAACGCAACCGATCTAGCTTCTTGATATCGTGACGAATGAGTTGACGCATAAATGCAATACTACCTGCCCGAACCCATCTCCCAGAACAACTCTCGCGACAGTTCCCACATAAGGTACCACCCGCCTCTACACTAAAAAACAAACGCTCCCCCTTAACGTTCCCCCCGCACTCTGCACACTCCCCAAGAAGCGGACGATAACCCAAAATCTCCATTAACCGCAAAGCGTAAGCACTAAGTATGAGAAACGGGTCAAATTGTTCCAGCAGAAATAAACAGGTCAAGGTAAGAGTAAATAGCTCTTTGTTAGGCTGTTCAGAAAACGTCGAAACGTCTAACAGCTCAGCCATCCCCGTAGCCGAAAAAGACCGATCCAAATCCCTCCATAGATAAGGAAAGCTTTCCTTAGGACTGCATTGACTCACAGTATCGAGAGATTTCCCCCGATGTATCAGAAAATCTCCATAGGTAAATAACTGAGCCCCCGCCCTCTGACGACTCTTCGGTTTGCGCACCCCCTTGGCCACTGCTTGAAGCTTGCCTAACTCACGGGAAAAAAGAGTGAGCACCCGATCCGACTCACCAAATTGCCTGCTGCGGATCACCAACGCGTCCGCATGATAAACGGCCACGCCCACTCACCCTCTCTATTCTTTGTATTCTATGCTCTTAGTATGCATTAAGGGAAGCAAAGAGACGATTCTCTTGCTTTCGGCTTCCACAACTCACAACAGGGGGCAACTCTTCGCACCCCTGTCTTAGTGCCCTCTGACACGAAGGTGCACATAAAATGTGCCCTCCCAAGACCGTAACTATACGTTTCCCCGTTCCTAGCCCAAGGACGCAGTATAACACAGGAGCGACGTCTCTACGTAAGCCGAATAGCAAACTCCGGGTAAGCGACCCCAGACCGGGGCAGTATACAGGGTCCCTTCTCGCCGTCCATGGCTACAGGGACACTTGGCCATCCATGGCCTGCGGATGTACACTGCCGCCAATGCGCCAAGGATGGCGCTTTTGGTGGGAACCCCACTCCCCAAAGCCAAGAGCTTACCCGGTAGTTTGCTCGGCGTCGTAGGACCGAGCCCTGTGTTATACCAGTACGCTGCTTGTCCCTAACCGATCCGCGCCAGCCTCTACTAGCTCAAGGGCAAACTCCTTAGTCCTAATACCTCCGGACGCCTTAACCTTAACGTTTTCCCCAACCCATTTTTTGAGATTACGCACATCTTCAATGGTGGCGCCTCCTCCGGCAAAGCCTGTTGAGGTCTTAATAAAATCTGCACCCGAGCGTTTAACAATCTCAGCCGCTGATTTCTTCTCATCTTCAGTAAGCAAGCAAGTTTCAATAATTACTTTAATGATTAATCCGCACTCATGAGCCGCTTCAACGACTCTTGTAATATCACGTTCGACCGCTTCCCAATTCCCGGACTTTGCCCAGCCGATATTCATAACCATATCTACTTCTTTACCGCCGTGAGCTTTAATCATGAATACTTCCTGAACTTTAACTTCCGTAAACGTCGCCCCTAACGGAAAACCCACGACAGCAGCAACACAAATTCCAGTACCATGTAAAAGTTTTGACACGGTTTGCACGTGAATCGGATTAACACAAACAGCCGCAAATTTATGCTGCTGAGCCTCATGACAAAGAGTTACAATATCCTTTTCACAGGCCCCCGGCTTTAATAACGTATGATCAGTCATTCCTGCAATATTCATTTGTCATCCCTTTTCCTTTCCGTAGCCATAATTACGCAAACTATCTGGCCTATTTCGCCAATCTTTTTTGACCTTTACCCAAAGTTCTAAAAATACCTTGCTGCCCAACAAAGCCTCTATATCTTGCCGAGCCAAGCGGCCGATCTCTTTAAGCTGTGCGCCCCCTGCCCCGATGATAATTCCCTTTTGAGAATCTCGCTCAACAATAACTAGAGCACGCACTTTAACTAAAGTCTTCTTTTCTTGAACCTCTTCAATTACGACAGCAATCGAATGGGGAACTTCATCACGCGTCAACTGGAGCACCTTTTCACGCACCAACTCAGCCATTATGAAGCGTTCCGGTTGGTCAGTTACTTCATCCTCGGGATAATACATAGGCCCCTTAGAAAGTTGATCAAAAATCACCCTCAAAAGCTCATCCGTATTTTCCCCTGTTTTTGCAGAAATAGGTACGATGGCCTTAAAATCTGCTAGGGCAGAAAATTGCTGAATTTTAATCATGAGCTGTTCTTTGGTTAATAGGTCAACTTTATTCAAAGCAAGCACACAGGTGGTTTTCGTTTGCTTGAGCATCTCAATGATAAACTCTTCCCCAGGACCGAAATCAGCAGAAAGATCCACCATATAAAGGATAACATCCACCTCGCGCATGGATTCCTTAGCCGCTCCCACCATGAATTCCCCAAGCTTATGCTTTGGTTTATGTATTCCGGGGGTATCTAAAAAAATAATTTGTCCTCGTTCCTCTGTCAAAATACACTGAATGCGATTGCGAGTGGTCTGAGGCTTATCAGACATGATTAAGACTTTTTGTCCCAATAAATGATTCAGCAAGGTAGATTTCCCTGCATTCGGTCTCCCAATAACAGATACAAAACCTGAACGAAATTCATCTGATTTAATTGAACCCAAAGGTGAAGTCACTTCCCTATCTTCTAGCATTAATTTATAAGTTATCTATACTACAATAACCGCAAATAATTAGGTCTATTCAATACACATTTTCGAGCCCTTTTCTTAACGCAGGGCAGGATCAATCTATGAACAAGAGTACCGTCCCCCTTTGCTACCTTCATGAAGGCGCACATGACATGTGCCTTCTCCCGAGCAACGGCATCCCCGTTCTCCGTTCCAAGCCCCGGGACGCAGTATCACACGAGCGCGACGTCTTTACGTAAGCAGCTAAGCAAACTTCCGTTCAAGCGACCCCAGACCGGGGTAGTGTACAAGGTCCCTTCCCGCCGTCCTGCAAGAAGGCTAATCCGTGCGAAGACAGTGTCTGCAAGAAGAGTAATCCGTGCGAAAACAGTGTTTTCGTGGGCTACAGGGACACTAGGCCATCCATGGCCGTCGGATGTACACTGCCGCCAGTGAGCCACGGACGGCTCATCTGGCACGATAGTCTCCAGTACGATAGTCTCCAGTGGAGAGTATCGCCGAAGGCGCAGACCCACAGACGGATACTATAGCGCCGAAGGATAGATTATCGCCGTAGGCGGGTTGCGGGTTCTTCAAAAGAATACTATCGCCGAAGGATGGACCCCGCGCCCCAAAGCCAAGAGCTTGAACGGTTAGTTTGCTCTGCGTCGTAAGCACCGAGCGCTGTGTCATACCAGTTCTAGGTATTCTGGCCCGAAGGCCTCCGGCAACAAACTCTTCAAGCTTGTCCATCGCATTTGTCCTTGCCCATTTATCAGAACCACCGGACAATCCAGAGCAAACTCACGGATCACTTGCCGGCAGGCACCACAAGGAGATGGAAAAACATCACTTGGAACTGCGATAGCAATTCCTTTTAATACTCGTTCTCCACGCGCTATAGCTTGAAAAATCGCATTTCGTTCTGCACAAATCGTTAAGCCATAACTAGCATTCTCAACATTACATCCACTATAAATCTTTCCCGAAGAAAAGAGCGCTGCTGACCCAACTGGGTAATGAGAATAGGGAACGTAAGCTTGCTCATAAGCTGCCTTAGCATGAAGAATAAGCTCATCTAAGACCTCTTGAGAAATCATTTCCTGAATTTCCTGCTCTATTACCCCGCTTGTTTGAGATTCATCGTGCCTCACGCCAACAACTCCTTTAAAACAATTTCTTAGAAACCAAGCTAATCTCCCTTTATTACTAAAACATCCTGTTCGCAAATCGTTGCAGGGCAGGGACAAAGACAATCATTCCTATCACTGCTGCTTGAATGGCAGTCACTAATACAGCACCCGCAGCAATGTCTTTTGCCATTCCTGCTAAGGGATGATAATTTGGCTGTACCATATCTACCACAGTTTCAAGGGCAGAATTCATGACTTCGGCACTAATCACACTACCAATCGCGAATATTAGGATCAACCATTCATATCGCGTAACCTCACTCCACCAGGCCAAGAGCAAGACGCTGGATCCTGCAAAAACGTGGAATTGAACGTGCTTTTGAGTTCTTAAAGTGTACATCATTCCCCGCCAGGCTTGATTTAGACTGCGCAAAAAACCTGGTCTATGATATATCCCCATATGCTCCGTTGCCTCCATTTGAAGTTATAGACCCTTTTGTTTGCTATACTCTCTCTAACTTCAATTTAGCCATAACCTCTTCTTCTTTAGTACGCATCTCTTGTTTGCCATTCTCTTCTTCGTGATCAAAGCCTAATAAATGGAGCGTCCCATGGACAGCTAAGTAAACAATCTCCCGCTCGAAAGAATGCCCATATTCCTCTGCTTGATCTCTTGCTCGTTCTATGGAGATCACAATATCTCCGAGCATTTCATCTTCTTCCTCTATCTCAGGTTCGTCTTCCATCTCTTCCTGTAAGGCAAAGGAGAGAACATCCGTTGGGCGGTCTACTCCTCGATACTCACGATTTAACGTATGAATGCGCTGATCATCCACTAACATCAGGCTTACCTCTGCCTCTTTTGGCCCTTCTGATAATTCGATAGCAACGCTTATAGCTTGATTTAATAAAGCAGCCAACGGTTCGCGCTGTTCCTGCAAGATTGACTCTTCTTCCCAAGTGATATCTATAATCATACAATTTAGGCAAACCTCACCTCATTGAACCATGAATGGGATTTACCCATCTCCCCCCTTCAGATTGTAATATTATCTAGTATACCCAATGGGATATATTCTTAAGGTATAATTCAAGGATATTTTAGTCTCCATCCACTTAAACCTATATGCAAGTTATGCCTTCTAGGCTAATCTTCTTGAGATACTTTAGCTTCAGCTGCCCCCTCGGGGCTATCCGGCTGCTTCTTTGTCTGGGCAGTTTCAGACTCCTCCACTTCTTCTGAGGGCTTTTTATTCACAGAATCATTGCTGCTGCTCTCCCTTATACTGGGCATCTCCGGATACTCTACCCGGGAATGGAAGATTCCACTTAAAACACGAACAAAAGCCATAGCGATCCGGTCTAGATCTTGGAACGTCAAATCACATTGATCCAATTGTCCGTCATTTAGCTTATCTTTAATAATTTTTCGAACAAATCCTTCGACACGACCAGGGGTTGGTTGCTTCATCGATCGTACTGCAGCCTCTACGTTATCGGCCAAGGCTACTAAGGCAGCCTCTTTAGTCTGGGGTTTTGGTCCTTCATAATGGAAGGTTTCCTCAGGAACATTCTCGTTTTCTTCTAACGCCTTATGATAAAAGAAGCTTACGAGACTATCTCCATGATGTTGAGCAATAATATCTTGAATTTGCAGTGGAAGTTTATTCTCCTTGGCTAATTCCAACCCATCTTTGACATGAGATGTGATGATCAACGAGCTTAAAGTCGGAGCAATTTTATCGTGAGGGTTATCTTGGGTGAATTGATTCTCTATGAAAAAGTAAGGGCGTTTTAACTTTCCAATATCGTGATACATAGAAGCAACTCTAACTAAGGTGGCATCTGCGCGAACAGCTTCCGCAGCTGCTTCAGCTAGATTACCTACCAGAATGCTATGATGATAGGTCCCTGGAGCCTCCATCAGCAAACGCTTTAATAAGGGGCGATTAGGGTCAGATAGTTCTAAAAGCCGAACAGAGGAAGTAATATGAAATCCTGACTCAAACCAATGCAAAGCCCCTACTGTTAAGAACGAAGATGCCAAACCATTGACAATCCCTAGAATCACACCAACCCCCCAAACTGCTAAACGCATATCTGAGGATAATGCAATTCCACTGATCATTAAAACATTGACACCAGATACAAAGATTCCAGCACGTGCCAAATCAGAACGCTGACTTAAACGAGATACACTATACACTCCAACAATACCGCCAAAAAGAGCCACTACGCCTGCATGGAGACTGAAGGAGGTCGAAAGAGCAGGATCTACCAGGACAGCCACAAAAACCGCTAAGACCACAGAGACCATTATGGCGATATCCACTCCCACTAAGATCGCAACTGTCATCGTTGCCCAAGCCACTGGGATAAGCATCCCTGACAGAGTATTAAAGTCTGCTCCCAGATTTAAGGCAATCACAGCGCGTCCAATAGCTACAACTAAGATCATAATGAGCCCAATCAAGACAAGACGATTGGCCAAGAGGAAAACATCCCGTTTATATTGGTACAAATACGCTGCGATAGAAGCTATTCCAATTAGCACTATGAGAGCAATTCCAGACGCTGCCTTCCAGGTATTCTGGCTATTGATGAGACCATAATCGACTAAGACCTGGTAGATTGTTTCATCAACGATTTCACCTGCACCAACAATTTTTTGGTTCGCTTTGTAATGGAGTACTTCCTGTTTTATTTCAGCTCGCTTGGCCGCTCGCACTGCTTCTGTGGTTGACTCGTCTACGATCAAGGTTGGCTGGCTCACCTCTAGGTCCATAAAAACCTTAAAAAAAACTTTAGCATCTTGAGTTAAATCAGACTGATCAAGTTCTGCTTTAATACGATCACGAAACACTGCAACATCTTTGCTGGTGCGTGACCCTATATCTAAATCGCGTGCTCTAGTTAAGATAATGTCTCTCCCGACTTTTTCAGACTTGTCTAATTCATCGGGCAGGGTTTCGATGAGCGAAGTTAGTACACCCTCAGGCAAACTCGCGAAGAGCCGAGTTTTCTTAAGTTCGCTGATACGTTCATCTTCTGAGGCTGAATTTTCGCGCAAGGCGGCGAACGCATTTCCTAGTTCTTTGGTCAACAAGGCCAAATACTCTTCATCCGCCTTATAAATGGGTTTAACACCCTTTGCTGCCGCCTCTTTTTCTCGGTTGTACTTTACTTGATCCACAATATCCTTGGTCCACGGTGCAGTAATAAGCTGAGGACTCGGCTCTCCTACTTCTAACTGAAGTGTTGATACAAAAATGTTCGAGGATAACAGAATCGTAAACAACAGAAAATACATCACCCCAACAATGGCGCGCAGCCAAGTGGTGTGATGTTTAAGCCAATCCAGATGGCCGGACAGCTCATCCCAGATCGTTTTGAGCAATTTATTCTTCAATACCATCATCCTTACTTCCCAGTGCCCTACCTAAGGTTCACGTGCTCCCTAGGGCTAAAATATTCCCATACACTTTTATGGGTTGGCATAGACAGCCAAATCTTCGTAAGTTTCAACTTCAACTCTGACCCGTTCTAAACCGGAACTGTTGGAGAGCACCCGTACTGTTTCTTCCACAATGGGAACCCCCTGAGTAATTTTTTTCCTGACTTCAACTCGGGCGGCTTGTTCCGCTAGTTTACGAGCTTCAGCAGCCGAACGTTCAATATGCACATTACGGAGTTCTATATGATCTACTCTTATACCTTCGACAGGAAAACGCCAATTCCTCCAGAGTTTTAGTGATTGACTCATCTCTTCTTTACGAGATTGCTCAAATGGAGAATTTTGTGTTGTTAGCATTATAACGCGAGAACCAAATTTTATACCCCTTCCTATGGCAACTCTTCCACTTTCTTCGACTTTGTCTTCGACTAGGGGGATTTGTGCCTCAGCACTATACCACACCCGTGCTCGAACAAATCCTCTAGCCACGGAAACCGAGGAGGGAGCTTTTGAATCGATTTGAATATTGTTCTGAGGACTCGCTATCAACACTTGTCCAGCCCTGACAGTTTCTCCCTCATGAATCATAGGCGTCCCGTCAATGACCATAATTTCCTTAACGATTCCGGCACGGCTAGCCACAAGGTTCCCCGCTTCATTAGGAATGGACGGCCGGGTTTTCTCTGAAATTCTGATTTGTATGTTCGTTCCATGACGTTCAATACCTATCCAAGCTGCATCCGGCAGTTGTTCCTGAAGTGCTTTAGCAATCCCATTCAAATCTAAATCTTTGGAAGGCACCCAAGTTTTAAGCCCGAGCTTCTCAGCCCGTTCTAACACCTCAGGAACCATGAGATTCTTATTACCCAAAACTGAAATAGAAAGTACCAGTTGCGACAGAAAGGTTAGAACCGATGCGATGATAACAATTCCTAGCAATAGCCCCTTTCTTCGCCACCAGCGTGCTGCAACAAAAGGCCAGCCATATTTAGCTACAATATGCAGCCTAGTATGTGTGCGGCGTGCAGGCCTACGTAACCTCCGAAAATCTGCAAGTTTAATCTGGGCACGCATCCCTCGCTCAGAACGTTGGGTATGATAAAGTATGACACCGTCTTTTGAGACTAGATTGACGAAGCGTGCTAACTCGTCCCCCTGCGCAAGGAAAAGGATTCGCCCATACCAAAACGTTCGCAACCAATCAAACATTACTCTATCTCCCCTCCTCCAAACGAAAAGGAAGTCAATTCCCCTTCGATCTGCAGTTCTGAGGCCAAAATTACCTTAAGCATAAACCCTTTACCCCTAAAAAAGATATCCCCGTCTGCGGTTTCTAACCGTATCTCTTCCTCCGAAAAATTAACAATGCTCACATAATTCTCCACTGTGATTTGTCTTCGTCCAATTATTGTAATTTTAGGACCTTCTCCCACGACATCCGGTGGAAAATCCAAAACTTCTCCGACACTTGTCTGTAGTTTCTTGAACAAAAAAGCCCCTCCCTTCTATGGATATTTATGAAGGGAAAAGCCATAATAGTCCAAGCCTTTCATCAAATTATTTTCGCATAAAGAAAACCCCTGTAGGGACAATTCATAAATTACCCCTACAACGCGTTGAAACTTATTTTAGGTTAATGTCATTCTGAGCGATAGCGAAGGATCTAGGGCTTAAGATTCTTCACTTCGTTCAGAAGGACAAAAGAGCAGTGGTTTTTCATTCATCAGTGTGCCGCGAAGTGGCATAGGGGTCTAATATTTAAAGAGGCCTAGTTACTCGCGTAACTAGGCCTCTTTTTAGCATTACTAATTAATTATGCCCCAAGAACTTCTCGTACAATCTGATTGACAAGTTTGCCATCAGCACGACCTTTGGTCTTAGGGGTTACTGCCCCCATGACTTTTCCAAGGTCTTTAAGACTTTGTGCCCCTACTGTGGCAACGGTCTCCTGAACGAGTTGGCGAATATCCCCTTCGGAAAGCTGTTGAGGAAGGTAATCCATCAGAACGACCATTTCCTCTTCCAAAGCCTTAACCGAATCGGGGCGATCCGCTTGCCCGAAAACTTCAAGCGCATCCCGACGCAGCTTCATTTCGCGTGCTAATACCTCGATGACTTGCTCATCGTTAAATTCCATCTTTTTTTCGATTTCAGCATTTTTAATGGCAGCCCTAGCCATTCGAATGACGGAAAGTCTTACCTTCCCCTCCTCTTTGGCCTTCATGGCAACCTTCATATCCTCAACCAAGCGATCTTTCAGGGTCAATTCGAGACACTCCTTACTTGAACTTGCGTTTACGTGCAGCTTCAGACTTTTTCTTTCTCTTAACACTTGGTTTTTCATATGCCTCGTGCTTACGAGCTTCTGCGCTTACACCTGCCTTTTGACAAGAACGCTTGAACCGGCGGAGTGCGGCATCAAGGGATTCATTTTTACCAACTTTGACTTCACTCATTGTCTATCCCTCCCTCCACTGGATCATCACAAATATACTTTATTATTATACCGGATGATGTAGGTCGCGTCAAGTTCACTTTGTCGCCGTAACCAAAATCATCCAATCCTTGCGTTTAGGGCCTGCCCCCCAATTAAATGAAAATGCAGATGCCCCACGACCTGTCCTCCGTCCGTCCCAGTATTAGTGACCACTCTATAGCCTGACTCTGCCACCCCGAACTCCTCCGCTAGGCGTTTGATCACCCCAAAAAGATGCCCGATTAATCCTTCATTTTCAGGCTTCACATCATTAAGACTACGTAAATGAATTTTGGGGATAATCACCAAATGAACAGGGGCTAACGGCTGGATATCTTTGAAAGCAATTAACTCATCATCCTCATAAGCGATTTCACTTGGAATGGTTCCTTGTGCGATTTTACAAAAGATACAATCTGACATTGCATTCTATCCTTCCTTTATCTTATTCACTTCAAGTCAAATTGACTCCCTAAATAATTCCTCAGTCAGAATATACAGCTAACATCCGGCTAAGAAAGCTTGATATTGTTTTCTTTCAAAACAAGCGTTACAAACTCCCCAGCGCTCCACCCTTTTCCATTCTCAGGAGAGGGAATCTCAACCTGAATATAGTGCGGAGTATGCCCCACCCCACATCCTTGTGGATCAACTCTTTCAATCAACACCTCTACTGAATCTCCAATAAAGCGACGACTAAACCTTAACTGGCTATCACGAGCAACCACCAATAATTCCTTTACCCGTTGATCCTTTAGTTTCTTCAGAACTTGATCAGGATAATCAGCAGCAGGGGTTCCTTTTCTCTTAGAATAGGGAAATACATGAATTCCAGAAAAATCACAGGACTCGGCAAACCTGATCGTTGATTCATGATCTTCATCCGTTTCCCCAGGGAAACCTACAATAATATCCGTTGTAACAGCAAGACCCGGAATTCGCTGGCGGAGTTTTTCTAGCAACTCACGGTACTCCTTCAAGTTATAAGGGCGGTTCATACGAGCCAGAACATTATCGCTTCCACTCTGTAAAGGTATGTGCACATGGGGACAGACTTTTTCTGATAAAACGATGCTCTCAATCAAGTCATCCGTATATTCCATTGGCTCGATAGAACTTAGACGCAAGCGACGAAGGCCAGGAATCTTATCCAGCTCCCCTATTAAACGAGCTAAATTCCATTCGTCCCCCAAATCCTGCCCATAGAAGCCCGTATGGATACCCGTCAAGACAATTTCCGGATATCCTTCCTCAACTAACCTCCGAGCCTCAGCAATAGCGTTCTCAGGACGCCGACTACGCAAAGGCCCCCGTGCATAAGGAATAATGCAATACGTACAAAACTGATTGCACCCTTCCTGAATCTTCAACATCGCCCTCGTCCGATGCTCCTCACTAAGTTGGGGAAGTTCTTCAAACTCCTCAGCATCCCAAATCCCACGCACAGCATTCTGAGGAGCCTTCTCCGCCTTCACACGCTCTATCCACTCCAAGATCTTGGAGCGATCCTGAGTTCCAAGAACCAGATCAACCCCCTCAATCCCAAGAATCTCACCCGGCGCAGTTTGAGCATAGCACCCCATCACCACCATAACACTATCCGGGTGAGCCTTAATCATCCGGCGAATGATCTGCCGGGATTTACTATCCCCCGTATTCGTCACAGTACAGGTATTAACCACGACAACATCCGCTTCTTCTTGGGAACTCACCACCTGATACTCCGCCTCTCGAAAAAGCTGAGCCATTGCCTCACTCTCAGTCTGATTGACCTTGCAGCCTAAGGTGACAAAACAAACCGCTTTTCGTGGTTCGTGGTTCGTAGTTCGAGGTTCGATGATTGGATTTTGAATATCGAATGACATTAATATACTCCACCTTTTTTTCCGCGGTGATCAACACAAAATAACACTTCGCTCTGATAAAAGCAGAGCCCAAACCGTTAACCCCTAACTCAGCATTGAGTTCAAAGCAGTGAAGCCAAGAACAGACCTAATTGCATAGAAGGCGCGCATGAAATGTGCCTTCTCCCAAGCAACGTCCCCTCGTTCCAAGCCCCGGACGCAGTGTCCCAGAGCGCGACGTCTTTACGTAAGCAGCTAAGCAAACTTCCGTTCAAGCGACCCCAGACCGGGGCAGTGTACAGGGTCCCCTCCCGCCGTCCTTGGCTCCGGGGACACTTGGCCATCCATGGCCTGCGGATGCACACTGCCACCAATGCGCCATGGATGGCGCTTTTGGTGGGAACCCCGCACCCCACAGCCAAGAGCTTGAACGGTTAGTTTGCTCTGCGTCGTAAGCACCGAGCGCTATGTGACACAAGTCCCGCTATCCTAAGTCTCCAAAATGCCCCAAAACCAACGTCAGCGCCGCCAAAGCCGCAGTCTCAGTCCTCAGAATCCTCGGTCCTATCGTAACACTTTGAGCCCCCAGCTTCTCTTGAGCCCAAGCGACCTCAGACTGCTCAAAACCTCCCTCGGGGCCAATAATGATAGCAATAGGATGTTCGGCACTCATCGTTCCAAGCACAGTGGCCATCCGCTGCGTTTTCTCCTCTTCATAGGGTATCAACCATTGAGTATCCTCAGGCAAATGTGCTTTCAGGTCCTTCCAATCACTGACCTCAAATATTTTAGGTTCCTGTACCCTATGAGACTGTTTGGAAGCCTCTGAGGCAATTTTTTGCCAGCGAACTACCCTGTCTTGAGCTTTTTTTCCTTCAATATGTACAATCGAACGCTTAGCGCGCAAGGGAACGAGGCCAGCCATGCCCAATTCAGTTCCTTTTTGAATTACCCAGTCCATTTTTTCCCCTTTTGAGAGTCCTGACACCATAAAAACCTTGGTATGAGCCTCTACATCGGGCTGATCCGTACTAAGAATTCGGCAAGTGACACTTTTGTCCTCAATATTCACAATAACACTGGTATACTCTTTTCCAGTATTATCATAACCCACAACCAAGTCTCCTGGCGAAAGCCGCAGCACCCGGACAAGATGTTCCCGTTCTGCATCACGTAACCAAAAAACATCCTTCCCGAGCTCAGTAATTTTAAACCGATTCACCCTAAGCCCACCTCGCTCGAAATAAAATCCAGCCAGAGTCTTCGACACGTTCAATAATTTCCAGTCCGGCTTCCTTCATGGCAGTTTCTACCTCATCCGCCCGATTATCAATAATTCCCGACGCTAAAAATTCACCATCTTTATGCAAGATGCGTTTTAGATCCTCAAGCAATATTAGGATTACATCGGCAATGATATTAGCAATGACGACATCTGCCTGTCCCTGGAGAACAGTCCCTAAATCCCCTCGTAACACCCTTACCTGATCATCCACCTTATTTAGGGTGACATTTTCTTGGGCCACCTTGATAGCAACCGAATCAAGGTCCACTGCCTCCACCTTTGCCCCGAGTTTCGCAGCCGCAATAGCTAAGATTCCAGAACCTGTTCCTAAGTCGAAAACTGTCTGTCCTGGTTTTATAATGTCCTCTAACGTCCTTAAACATAACGTCGTGGTAGGATGAGTTCCCGTTCCAAAGGCCATACCCGGATCAAGCTCAAGAACAATATCCCCCGGCCTAAGCTCAGCTTGCTCCCAGGTTGGCTTAATCAGAAAATGCTTACCAATATGAATCGGTTTAAAATAGGCCTTCCAAGCAGTTTCCCAATCCTCTTCCTTCAAGGATAGACCCTTACTCTGGATAAGCCAATGAGGATAACGCTCCAAGAAATCACGAATACCTAGATCAAGCTTTTCAAGCTTGTCCAAAAGCTCTTCATCTTCAGGGAAGTAACCCTTCACTACAGAGGTTCCAGTGAGCTTCACTTCTTCAAACACATGGTAATCCCACTCGCCGGATTCCATGTACTTTAATAAGAGTTCCGGATCTTCAATACTTACCCCAGGACAACCCAACCCATAAAAAAGATCGGCAACAGCTTCCTCTCCTTCAGATGAAACTGTTACCGCAACTTCACGCCACTTCATTGTTTATACTCCTTTTCACCCCATTGCATCGCGAAGGTTCTCTTTAAATTTTTCAAACAACGACTTTTTACCCATTTGTTGCTGTTCTGAAGTAACTTCCCCAAATTCGCGCAGGAGTTTCTTTTGTTTATCATTCAGCTTAGTTGGCGTAGTCAAAACGACTCGAACATGCTGATCACCACGACCGGTTCCACGCCGACGTGGTACACCGTGCCCTTTAAGCCTAAAGATCGTAGCTGTTTGTGTCCCTTCAGGGATTTTCATGCTAACTACCCCATCAAGAGTAGGAACCTCAATCTCTGCGCCTAAAGCCGCTTGGACGAAGGTAATCGGAATCTCACAATAAATATCATTTCCATCCCGTTCAAAGAACTTGTGAGGTTTGACCTGGAGAATGATATAAAGGTCTCCCGGAGGCCCCCCTTTAGATCCAGCTTCCCCATCTCCGCTAAGCCTCAAGTTCAAGCCGTCTTCTGAACCTTCAGGAACACTAATTTTAATAGTCTTAACCTTACGTACCTTCCCTTGTCCGTGACAAGTTGAGCAAGGACTACTGACTGTACGACCTTCTCCTTGACAGGTTGGACAAGTTCTTGCCGTTTGGATCTGACCAAAAGGCGTCCGCTGCGTGACCTTAACTTGCCCACTGCCATGACATTGGGAACAAGTCGTAGGGTGCGTACCCGGCGCAGCTCCAGAACCTTGACAATCCATACAAGTTTCATCACGAGGAATCTGGATCTCTTTGTCTACACCAAATACCGCCTCTTCAAAATTCAAGGTCATAGCATAGCGTAAATCCGAGCCCCGTTGTGGACCGCCACGCCGTTGCCCGCCGCCTCCACCAAAGAACATATCAAAAATGTCACCGAAACCGCCAGCATCTCCAAAGCCACCCATGCCCCCCATGCCAGGATCTTCATGCCCAAACTGGTCATAACGCGCCCTCTTCTGCGGGTCGCTCAAAACATCATAGGCATCCGTAACTTCCTTAAACTTTTCTTCCGCTTCCTTATTTCCCGGGTTCACATCCGGATGATATTGGCGGGCTAACTTTCTATATGCCTTTTTAATCTCCTGCTCACTAGCATTTCGCTCGACCCCGAGCACTTCATAGTTATCGCGTTTCATTATTTTCCTCCACACTCCTGCTTACCCATCCACTCAGACAGTAAAGTCCTATAGTATTATATGACCCTTCAGCCTGAAGCACAAGGAAATATCCATTTAAATGGAATTTTTAATAGTTTTCTACAAACAAATGCAGGCACAAAGGCTTAAAAAGCTTTGTGCCCTTAAAATTATCTCTAAAGAATATCTCTAAAAATCTTCTTACATACCGTCTTTCACAAGCCGAGGCGCTATCGAGTTGAGTTAACTCAACTCAAGTTGAGAGCGAAGCAATTCAACTTCCTCCAGAGGGATTCCAACTCTCGTCAGTCCAACTCTCATCGTTCCCAGCCCCCGTCTCCCCCAGCCAGGCTGGAGCGAACTTGCGCAGTGAACCTTTAGGCAGAGTCGCGTCAATAGAGCTTACATTACGAGGTGCCAGCGTGGCACTGGTTCACATTCAGAACAACCCAGAGGTTTGCCAAAGCTCACCTCGTAATGAAGCTCGATAGCGACGGCGCCGTGGTGAGCGGAGCAATTTCGCTCCAGCCCACCCCATCGACCCTAACCCTCGCTTATTACTGATCCTTCTTCACTTCAGTGAACTCAGCATCTACGACATCATCCTCTTTTTTAGCTTGTTCAGCTCCAGGTTGTGCTCCAGCCCCTGCATTTGGATCTTGAGCAGCTTGTTGCTGATACATTTTTTCAATATAAGGATGGAGAACTTTATTCAAGGCCTCAGTTTTCGCATTGATCTCTTCAACGCTATCCCCAGCGGCCGCTGTCTTAAGATCTTCTAGCGCCTTTTTGATACTTTCGACTTCTGCAGCGTCACCTTTACCTTCGAATTCCTTCAAGGTTTTCTCGGTTTGATAACCAATCGAATCTGCTGCGTTCTTAGCATCAATAAGCTCTCTGTGTTTCTTATCTTCCTCTGCATGAGCTTCAGCATCTTGCTTCATCTTCTCAATATCTTCTTTGGATAGACCCGTAGATGAAGTAATGGTTACTTTTTGTTCATTTCCAGTAGCCACATCTTTTGCGGAGACGTGAACAATACCATTGGCATCAATATCAAATTTTACTTCGATTTGTGGAACACCGCGGGGTGCAGGAGGAATTCCTGACAGTTGGAAACGTCCCAAGGTCTTATTATAACTTGCCATTTCACGTTCTCCTTGGAGGACATGAATGTCGACAGAGGTTTGATTATCCGCAGCAGTTGAGAAGGTTTGAGATTTCGTTGTCGGAATTGTCGTGTTACGATCAATGATCCGGGTAAATACTCCACCTAGGGTTTCAATCCCCAAGGACAGGGGAGTAACATCCAACAAGATCATATCCTTAACTTCGCCACTGAGTACGCCCCCTTGAATAGCAGCTCCCATAGCTACTACTTCATCCGGGTTAACTCCTTTATGTGGGTCTTTACCGCTTACTTTCTTAATAGCTTCTACCACCGCAGGGATACGGGTAGATCCACCGACTAAAATGATTTGATCAATTTGATTCCAAGAGAGTTTAGCATCCTCAATCGCTTGACGTGTAGGGCCAACTGTAGCTTCCACAAGGTCAGAGGTGATTTCCTCAAATTTTGCGCGAGAAATATTCATGTCTAAGTGTTGTGGTCCCTCTTCCGTCATGGTGATAAACGGCAGATTAACATTAGAATTTGTCACGCCGGAAAGCTCAATCTTAGCTTTTTCGGCAGCTTCTTTTAAACGCTGAAGAGCAACTCGGTCTTTAGAAAGATCTGCTCCATGGCTTTTCTTGTATTCTGCTACCATATAATCAATTAGGCGTTGGTCAAAATCGTCGCCGCCCAAATTGTTATTTCCACTGGTAGCTTTAACTTCTACCATACCTTGGCTCAATTCCAGAATTGAAACGTCAAAGGTACCGCCACCCAGGTCAAACACTAAAACTGTTGAATCATCTTTTTTATCGAGACCATAGGCAAGTGCCGCAGCAGTAGGCTCGTTAATAATCCTTAAAACCTCAAGTCCGGCAATTGAACCAGCATCTTTGGTTGCTTGGCGTTGAGCATCTGTAAAATATGCAGGAACCGTAATAACCGCTTGGGTAACCGGCTGCCCAATATAAGCTTCTGCATCTGTTTTAAGCTTTTGAAGAACCATGGCAGAAATCTCTTGTGGGCTATATGTCTTATCTTCAATCTTTACTTTGTGATCTGAGCCCATATGACGTTTAATGGAACTTACAGTTTTGTCTGGATTCGAAACAGATTGACGTTTAGCTACCTGTCCGACTAATCGCTCACCAGTTTTTGAAAAACCTACGACAGATGGAGTTGTACGATTCCCCTCCGCATTAGGGATGACAACAGCTTCTCCACCCTCCATAACTGAAACACAAGAGTTTGTTGTACCTAAGTCAATACCAATAATTTTACCCATTATAATCTTCCTCCTTTAACTTAACTAGTTTGAAACTTTAACCATACTAGGACGAAGAACTTTCTCTTTAAGGTAGTACCCTTTTTGAAGTTCTTCCACGACAGTATTCTCGGAATGGTCATCTGACTCCACTCGAAGCACCGCATCATGAAGGTTGGGGTCAAAAGGCTGACCCACAGCTTCTATCGGCTTAAGCCCTTCCTTGCCAAGTGCCGTTTGTAATTGACGATAAATCATGTCTACACCTTGTGAAAAAGCATTAAAATCGGGGTTTGATTGAGCCGAGCTGGCAGCCCGTTCAAAATTGTCCAAAACAGGAAGTAACTCCGCAACAAGACGCTCAGTTGAATGTTTAATGATCTCTGTCTTTTCCTTCTGCGTTCGTTTTCTGTAGTTATCAAACTCTGCCTGTAATCTTAATACATGATTGTAGTGCTCATCCGCTTTTGCTTTAGCTTGAGTAAGCTCAGCCTCCAGCGTCATAATTTTTTCTAAAGAACTCATATCATTGCTATCCAGAGTATCTTCACCCGGAGGATTCTCTAGGTCACGCTCTTGCGTATCCTCCACTTGACCCTCATCCTTAAGCTCTCGGCCTCTGAGAGTTTCTTCTCTCATTCGCGCCATGCATAATCACCTCTCGCACTTAATCACTATTTATATAGAATGAACCAAAAGGCTCAGTCACCGCATCTTTAAACTATTGCCAAGCAAAGCTTCAACGCACAGAAAAATTTCAAGGAATTAATCTCAACTTACTGTTGAGCACAGTGTTGAGAGCGAAGCAATTCAACACCTTCCCCATATTCCCCAGCCGTTCCAATCCCGTCGTTCCCAGCCCCCGTCGACCCCAAGCCAGGCTGGAGTGAACTTGCGCAGCGAACCTTTAGGCAGAGTCGCGTCAATCGAGCTTAGATTTCGAGGCGCCAGCGTGGCACTGGTTCACTTCAGGTATTACCCAGAGGTTTGCCAAAGCCCGCCTCGGAATCAAGATCGATAGCGACGGCGCCGTGGTGAGCGGAGCAATTTCACTCCAGCCCTCGCTCAGACTTCACTTCAGCCCTCGCTCAAACCTCACTCCAGCCCTCGCAAACTACCGTCACCGCCTACGTCTCGTCAAAACTTCCGTCAAACTTCGAGTCATAAAGTCGACAATGGCTATGACTTTGGCGTAATCCATACGGGTCGGCCCAAGTACGCCCACCGCCCCGATTGTTAAGCCATTGACTTTATACGTCGCGGATATCACGCTGCAATCTTGAAATTCCTTCAATATATTTTCTCCACCGATAGTGACATTTAGTCCCTCTTGGCGGGGGGTTATTAGTTTTTTCAAGGGTTCATTTTCTTCGAAGACTTTGAATAAGGTTTTAACCTTGCTTAAATCTCTAAATTCAGGCTGATTAAGCATATTTAGGGTTCCCCCAAGATAAATACGATCCTTTTCCTCGTTATCATCTAAAATAGCTCGTAACATATCTAACGCATTATCAATTAAAAGTCTCTGCCTCGATAGTTCACTATATATTTCATGCAAAAGGCTGCGTTTGACCTGACTAATGGAATATCCCCGCATTTTTTGGTTAAAGACCCCGGCCACATGCTGCAACTCTTCCGCCGTAAGATTCTCTCCGACATCAATAATATGATTTTCTACCACGCCATTTTCTTTGACGATGACCATAATCACCTGACCCGGTTGATAGGGTAGAAAATGCATTTTCCCAAAGGTACTCTTCCCTTTATGCGGTCCGAGAACAAGACTCGTCAGATTTGTTAGCTCAGACAGTAATTTGCTGGTGTGCGTAATAACTTCCTGAAGCTCGTTGATTCTTTTTGCGCTCTCACGTTCGATAATTTCTATTTCCTCAGCATTAAGTGCTTGAGGATCCATTAGACAATCTACAAAATATCGATACCCTGCGTCCGAAGGTATACGGCCTGCAGATGTATGCGGTTGCTCAATAAATCCTAACTCCTCTAAATCCGCCATCTCATTGCGAATCGTAGCTGAGGATACTCCTAAATCGAACTTACGTGCAATTGTTCGAGAACCAATCGGTTCAGCGGTAGCAATATAATCTTGAACTATCGCTCGTAATATTTTGCGTTTGCGTTCATCCATTTGCATACATGCTCCCCCGCTTTCTTAACTGATCCCCCTGTTAGATACTAAACACACACACGATAATGATCGGGTTTTTTTGTTGTTAGCACTCTACCTTGATGAGTGCTAACAGTTGATGTCTTCACATTACCACGTCATTTTCCCTTTGTCAAGAATCATTTTAAGATAATTCTTCTCTTTAGATGACGCGTTGAAAACTGTGTTATCTAATACTAAAACTCCCAATTCTACACGCAAAAGTCGGGAGGGATTTCACTGCTACGTCCTTAAACAAATTCTTGTAAGATAGAGTTAGCTATAAAAGAATATTTGGGATTTAAGCGAAAGTAATCCCCCTTAACCACAAAAACATCCTGATGATTATAGCGTTCCAAAACATCTCTATAAATATCCCTAAGATCCGCTCCAAAATCATGTTCAAAGGCTTTGAGATGAACCCCCTCCTCAAGACGTAAGCCCAGAATCATGCGCTCTGCCATACACTCGCGCAAGGATAGAACTTCTTGACCGGACTCATCGAGAGGGCTTTGCTCTTTCCTCAAGAGGTTATGATAAGTAGATACTTCCTCAATGTTTTTCCAACGCACCCTATTTAAACAAGATACTCCACCGGGACCAATGCCTAAGTAATCCTTTCCTCGCCAATAGCCTAAGTTATGCTGACATTCAAAGCCAGGGCGCGCAAAGTTAGAGGTTTCATACTGTCTATATCCCCCTTGCCTTAACCGTTTCACAGCCCATTCATACATCATGGCCTGTTGATCCTCATCCGGAAGCCGAGGAATATTGTTACCTAGTTTAAATCCCCTAGCGGAAGAAGGGGCAGAGTATCGTTCGTAAAGCGGCGTTCCTTCTTCTAGCATTAAGCCATAGAGGGAAAGGTGTTCCGGCGAATAGGATAAAGCCTCTTCCACAGACGCCTGCCACAGGGCCATATCCTGGGCAGGTAACCCAAACATCAAATCTAAATTAAGGTTTTTAAATCCTGCGTTTCTCAATCCCCCAATTGCTTCACGCGCTTGCCCAGCAGTATGAATACGCCCCACAGTGCCTAGCAAATGATCATTAAACGACTGAACTCCTAAAGAAAATCGGTTGATACCAAGACTTCGTATGAGCTTGATTTTTTCATAGGTAAGGGTCCCAGGATTCCCTTCCATGGTTTGCTCAGCCCCAAGTACTATGGGGAAATACTGATGAATCATGGCCAGTAGACGCTCTAAGTCGTTCACATTTAGGACTGTAGGGGTTCCACCTCCAATAAAAAGAGAAGATACCCCTTGAGGGGCATCTTTTTGCCTTTTAGCCATCTCGACTTCTAAACCCTCGAAATACAGTGAGATAAGATCCCTAGGGGATTCCACCAACGAGTGGGAATAAAAAGCACAGTAATCACATTTTTGCCTGCAAAAGGGGACGTGAACGTATAAGGATGGCATTCGCTTACAACTCTTTCTTGTTTATAAAAATACGGATCAGGTTAATCCTCGATCTTCAATACCGCCATAAAAGCGTCTTGCGGAATTTCCACACTACCCACTTGCTTCATACGCTTCTTACCTGCTTTTTGCTTCTCTAGAAGTTTACGCTTACGGGAAATATCTCCCCCATAGCATTTAGAAAGGACATCCTTTCTCATGGCACTCACCGTCTCACGGGCAATAACCTTATTACCGATCACTGACTGAATTGGAATTTCAAACATCTGTCTTGGTATAATACCGCGGAGTTTTTCAACCATCTTCCTTGCCCGACTATAGGACTTATCCCGGTGAACGATGAACGAAAGGGCATCCACCATTTCCCCATTCAAAAGGATATCGATTTTTACGAGATTCGTTTCTTTATAGCCCGAGAGTTCATAGTCCAAAGACGCATATCCTTTGGTCCGTGACTTTAATTGATCAAAATAATCAAAAACAATCTCACTCAGCGGAAGTTCATAAGTCAACCTCACGCGATTGGTGGATACGTAATCCATATTACAATACGTTCCACGCTTTTCCTGATTGAGTTCCATGATTGCACCCACATACTCAGATGGAACTAAAATCGTCGCCTTGACAATGGGCTCTTCTATACTAACAATTTGATCGACTTTGGGAAGATTGGAGGGATTATCAATATTTAAAACTTCTCCCTTTATAGTGTTCACCTTATAAATAACGCTCGGTGCCGTCGTGATCAAATTAAGGTCATATTCCCGTTCTAAACGTTCCTGAATTATTTCCATGTGAAGTAAGCCGAGAAATCCACACCGAAAACCGAAACCTAGAGCAATTGAGGTTTCCGGCTCAAAGATCAGGCTTGCATCATTAAGGTGAAGTTTTTCCAAAGAATCACGCAGTCGGTTGTAATCACTCGCCTCCACCGTATAAAGTCCGCAAAAGACCATAGGCGTTGACTTCCTATACCCCGGAAGCACTTCTGTGGCAGGATTGTCCGCATCCGTAATTGTATCCCCAACCTGAGTATCCTTAACATTCTTGATGCTGGCGGCAATAAACCCTACTTGACCCGCTTTAAGCTCGTCTACAAGAAGCATGGCAGGAGAAAATACTCCTACTTCAGTGACTTCAAAGGTTTTTCCAGTCGCCATCATTTTCATGGTTGTGCCTTTAGCAACTCGTCCTTCCACAACCCGAATATAGGAAATAGCGCCTTTATAGGCATCAAACTTGGAATCGAAAATTAACGCTTTCAGGGGCGCTTGATCATCCCCTTGCGGAGGCGGAACCATGGTTACAATCCTTTCTAGGATTTCCTCAATTCCAGCCCCTGTCTTTGCCGAAGCTAGAACCGCTTCACTGGCATCTAAGCCAATTACATCTTCGATTTCTTGTTTGACCCGCTCAGGATCCGCGCTAGGGAGGTCGATCTTATTAATAACCGAAATCAGCTCTAGATCGTTTTCTAAAGCCAGATAAACATTAGCCAAGGTCTGAGCTTCAATACCTTGAGCAGCATCCACCACCAACAATGCCCCTTCACAGGCTGCTAAACTACGAGATACCTCATAGGTAAAATCCACGTGACCGGGAGTATCAATAAGATTAAGTTCATAAATCTGACCGTCTTTAGCTTGATAACTTAAGCGCACCGTCTGAAGCTTAATCGTAATTCCACGTTCACGCTCTAAATCCATGTTATCAAGGACTTGTGCTTCCATTTCTCGTTTACTCAAGGCCCCGGTATATTCTATCAATCGGTCAGCTAAGGTAGATTTGCCATGATCGATATGGGCAATAATTGAAAAGTTTCGGATACGTTGTGAAGCCTGTGCCAAGGTCCTGCCCTCATTTCTATAGTCAAGTTTTAATTAGCAAATTTGATATTCTAAATACTTAGTATAACAGCTAAGGGGGGAATTCCGCAAGAAATAGACAATCTTTGTTAACGCATCTCGGTTTACCGTCGCTTATTTTTAACTCGATACATAACTGCATCTGCCTTTTCAATCAATTTGTCTAAGGAATCAGCATCTTCAGGGAAGTTTACATAGCCAATACTAACACCTAAGAAAGGAATGTTCATCTCGAAAAGGTTTAAAATTTTTTGACTAAAAATTGCTAAAAAATCATATATTTTATCCCCAATATAAACACAAATAAATTCATCCCCTGACATTCTATAAAGACTTCCTTTATCACCTATTGCTTTAGTCGTTGCTTCAACAAACTGTTTGAGATAATCATCTCCCACAGTATGACCATATGCATCATTGATATTTTTGAAATTATTCAGATCCATATATATAAAAGTAAACGGTTTATTTTCCGCAATTAGTTCATCGCAATCGAGGTAAAGCGCTAATCGGTTTTTAATACCAGTTAAGGGATCTGAATAAGCAAGATGTTGTAATATATTAATATTCTTAGAGCTTTTAACAACAATATAAATTAAATGATAACCTATAACCGTTGTCAGCGTAACAAAAACTAACATTATTATTCTGAAGTAGAAGTTTACGTGTTCATTAATATATAAAGAAATCACAACTATTATCATGTATTGAATTAAACTCAAAACAAGAAGATATCTATTCATCTTATCTGAAATATTTCTTAAAATATATAAAAACTTATTATTGATAAACCTAATAATAAGGGGGGTACTAATTAAATATATCAAACTTTGTATTAGGAGGGCCGTGATAAAATACTTATTATATCCTAACAATTTAGAAATTTGTAACGAGAGAGACATTACGGTCATAGTATGAATCCATGAAAAAAACATGATTGCCAAAATTCTATCTGAAGATTCATCATATACGTGCTTTAACGGAAAATAATATGTAAATCCAATCAATATAATCATAATTGAATTAAGATAGGCTACTTCAAATTTAGATCTTATGAGAAATGAAACTAAAAAAACGAAAGCAGTAAAAAGAGTCATTTCTCCTATAACCCTCATTAAAGAATATCTTCCTCTTGAGCAACGATGAGCAGTTATTAAATTCACAAGCAACATTGTTAAAATAACAACATATCTTGCTAAATGTTCCGACACGATTTCACCTCCATAGATAATCCAGAAGATATAATCCTAGGAGCAATCTCTTAGTTAGAATTGTTCCTAAGGGTTGCCAGGGGGACGGTTTTGTTGACACAACAAGTTATGTCACACCCCCGCCCCCTGACAACCCATTTATCTTTTAAGTAAATCAGTCAAGCCTCCTCGAAGGCTCTCTTCCATCCCATCTTTAACCCAGGACCTCTTTCGCCCGAGCTAAAATTAACTGATTTGTTTTATCCGCCTCGTCTTGCAACACTAGGGTCTTATCTCGGACATTTTGAAGAAATGCCTCATCTTTAATCGAACTTAAATTAATCTTCACGTTGAAAATTGCTCCTTGAAAACCTGCATAGGCCGTGACCCCAGAAACCGCTGCATCACAGGCAGTGTTTGGATTGCCGATTGTTAAGACCCTGAGCGAAAGTTTCAAGACTTCAACGCAAGACTCTGCTACTTTAAGCGGCAGCAACGTTGCCTGCTTTGTAGCCTCCTGAATTCGTTCTGACCTGAGTAGTTTTTCATCGTCGGTTTCCTTAGGTAATCTATACGCCTTCATGACCTCATCGAAGGCATTCGTATCTGCATCAACATAATCCATCAAATCATTCTTTAAGCCCAGACCTTGTTGCTTAATCTGCAAAATCTCACCTTGGACATCGCTAAACTTAGGCTTGCCTTCTGTAAAATTACATACCATGATACTCAACGCCGCCCCTAAGGATCCAGCAAGAGCCGCCGCACTCCCACCACCAGGAGCCGGAGAATTACTAGCTAACTCTTCTACAAATCCACTCACGGTTTTTTCTATCAGCATTCAATTACCTCCTCATCGATATTTGGGACAAGGGGACAGGTCCCTCGTCCCACTCGTCCATACATTTGCCGCCATCCGAGACCCCCACTTCTTGTTAAATAAGAGTGGCACCCCCGCATCTGCCACGGTCGGGTGAAGTCCTCCTTCAACGCATCTAGTATTAGGGGCTCAATGAAGCCTATCCTGAGCGCAAACGTATTCGTTAAGTGCCTCGCACTTCGGCGATAGTTTCCACAGGAGTCTATCTTAAAGGACGCTATTGTCGCAGGAAGCTTCGTCTTCGGTGGGACAAGGAACCTGTCCCCTCGTCCCTGCCCCCCGTCGCCCCCAGAGCATGCTGGAGCGAACTTGCGCCGCGAACCTTTAGGCAGAGTCGCGTTAAAGAGCTTACATTACGAGGTGCCAGCGTTGCACGGGACTTGTCCATGACTCGAACAGGACGTTCGAGGTTAGAGCGCCGCCATGGATGGCAAGGCGCCGTGATGGACTGATGTCGCGGTGCCAAGGATGGCAAGGAGCGACGCACATTCACAGCCCAGAGGTTTGCCAACGCTCACCTCGTAATCAAGCTCGATAGCGACGGCGCCGTGGTGAGCGATGCAATTTCGCTCCAGCCCACCCCAATCTACTCTTCGAGCTTCGAGCCATCGACCCTCGCCCTATTCTTCACCCAAATTCTCTTCAAAAACCTGTTTACGATCAAAGTTCTCTAAACGTAAATAAAACTCAGCCACGTCAAGAAGTGCTTGCAGAGGAGTTACTCCTACTAATTCACTGCCAATAATGCTTACCCCATAGCGAGCCGCCTCGGATTTAACCGTCTCAAACACCCGAAATAACGGGGTCCCAGTGTAATTAACCATATTGATCGATACCTGGGCAACATCTCGTTCTTCCAACATAACTCCCATTGCCCGGACATACTTAAATCCACCTTTAACTTCACGGATGGAATCTGCAATTTTCTTAGCAATACTAAGATCATTTGTACCAAGATTGATATTGTAAGCCACTAAAAATTGACGAGCCCCGACAACGGTTGCCCCAGCTGTAGGATGCATTTTAGGCTGACCGTAATCAGGATGGCGTTCAGGCTTAATTATTTCCGCCTTTAACCCTTCGTACTCACCTTTTCTTACGTCAGGAAGTCTCCTTCTACTCGGCACTTTAGCCGCTTCCTCGTAAAGATAGACAGGAATGCCCAGTTTGTCGGCGATCTCGGCTCCAAGTTCATTGGCCAGCTGAACACATTCCTCCATACTAACCTCTTTAACAGGAATAAACGGAACCACATCCGTGGCTCCAACCCGTGGATGCCCTCCTTGCTGTTGCTCCATATCAATCAACTCACAAGCCTTGGCACAGACATTGAAAGCGGCAAGTTTGACACTCTGTGGTTCACCTACAAAGGTTACAACCGTTCGATTATGGCTGGCATCAGGCTTAACATCAAGAAGTTTTACTCCCTTGACCTTCTTAACCTCCGCTACAATCGCTTCAATAACCTCCGGGCGACGCCCCTCACTAAAATTCGGTACACATTCGACCAGTTTTCCCATATTACTAACCCCTCTCCGATTTTAATGCTAGTGCTATATTTAAGTCTTAATCTATTAGAACATCCCCGAACCTCCAGTTAACACTCTAATAACTAGATAGATAGCTTAAGAAGAACAACCCCTGCTAGAGCAAGTATAACTCCAATAATTTTTCGTTTCAAATTCCATCTCTCTTTAAGAATTACAATGCCAATAAGTATCGTCAGAACAGTGGATGTTTGAGCAAGGGGGCCTACTACTGAGAGGTTTCCCCCATATTTATAAGCTGCATAAAGAGCTAAGGTGGAAATCATTTGGAAGACCGCGCTTGCAAGAATGATAAAGGTGGTTTTTCGTGGTTTTAGAAAATATCTGAGACCTTTGAAGGTCTTAGGAATAAACATCACCGTAAAAACTGCTGGAATTATGTATACCACCACTTGATATAGGACAACCGAAAAAGAGTTTAAAGCAATTTTGTCTAAGGCATAAGCACTGCTGATTAAAAGAGCGTAAATTAAAGTATATAAATGAGGTTTTCCAAAGCCCTTAAAACCCCCTTTGTCCCAGTATATAACGATTAAGCCTCCAAAAATAAGGGCAATACCTAAGAAATTACTTAGGGTGACTGTTTCTCCAAAGAGGAAACTCCCTAATACCATGAACCATATTGATCGTGTTGTCGCAATAGTTTCAACCTGGCTAACTTCGGTCCCTTTTAATGCATGATAATATAGAACCATACATGCCGTATAGAAGATACTGGAAAGTATAACTACCAGCCACACTTCTAAACTATTAATAACACTAGGCTTCTCCACCCAAAGGAAAGGTATGCTAATAACTCCCACAATGAATAGAAAAAACGCACTAAAGGCCCCTGGATCAATATCTTGATCCTTTAACGCCTGTTTCTGAATAACCTTGGACAATGAATTCGTTACAATATAGATTAAAACCAGTTGAAACCAATCTAAGGACATTATGCAACCTCTTTTCAGCTAACTATCCAATCCGTTCAATTCTACGCCAAATGACAAAAACCTTCTTTCTAAGCATGGTGCTTAAAAGAAGGTTCCTATTGCATAATTGTAGTTTTGTACTACTCTGGTTTTATTTTCCCTTTTACCAACTTCTCTTTTTTTGTAAACAGATCAACTGAGTAACCTTCCAATCCATCCCCTTATAGAACTCCAACGCTCGTTTGTTGTTTCGATCAGCTAATAACTGCAAGCGCCTTGCCCCTCGTTCCCACGCCCAACCTTCTACGGCTAAGAGCAGTTCCTTACCTATCCCTTGCCTACAACAAGCTTCTTCAACGACCAAATCTTCGATTACGGCTGAGATCCCACCTTCAGCAGTGGACACCAAAATCTGAGCCGTACACATTCCTATGCTCTTTCCATCTTGCTCTGCTACCACTATGTACCTATTTGTCAAATCTTCTAACATTAGTTCCAGACCCTTTTGTTGGTTACCTTCATTAAAGTCAAAATCAGTTTCTATGGAGAATAAGGTCCTTAGCAGTACAATCATACTGCCGATGTCAGAATAATTAGCTCTTCTAATATTGTATTGCAATAATCAATCACCTCAACAAAGTACAGAGCCAAGAACCTTCTTAAATAAAGATCTAGAAGAAGGTTCTTGGCTTTCTCTTTTCTTCTAGCATGCGCTTACAACAATCCCCAAGATATCTTCTTCCTCCAAGGGCCTTTTAAGTTGATTTGATCTACTTGAAATTTTCATCAAAATATCCTCCACGATTTCATGGTTAAAATCAATCCCCTTTGCTTTTAACAACCTTAAAACCGTCTTACGACCAGAGTATTTACCGAAGGAAGTTAAATGCTGCCTTCCCACACTTTCAGGGGGAAAGGTTTGGTAATTGGCAAAGTCTTTTTGAACGCCGTCGATGTGGATAGAAGACGTATGGGTAAAAACATCTTCCCCAATAATAGGTTTGGCCCGAGAGATTTTACGTTCTGTAGCCCAGCTGACCATCATGCCGATGGAATATAAACGTTTTAAGTCAAGCCGCACCCTTTGATTAAGACTGTAGTTCAGCCCAACCGCAACTTCTTCGAGGGCAGCGTTCCCGGCTCTTTCTCCGATTCCTCCAACTGTAACGCTAATTGCTTGAAAACCAGCTTGAACCGCTGCGAGAGAATTAGCTGTTGCCATACCTAAGTCATTATGAGCATGAAATTCCAAAGGGATATTAGAAACACTCACTAATTCTTGGAGAGTAAAAAACACTTTCAGCGGCTCAAGAATTCCTGTCGTATCTGCAAAACGCACCCGATTCACTCCTAGCTTTTCAGCCTCAAATAATATCTCTTTGAGAAAGGAAAACTCTGCTCGACTGGCATCTTCAAGCCCAAGAACGATATAGCCAACTTCTTTTCTGGCGTTATGGATACATTGTCCCATTTGCTCAAGAACCCAAGCTCGGTCTTTTCTCAATTTGTTCTTAATCTGTTGGTCAGAAGTGGGAATGGAAATGGCCACTCCCTCGATTCCTGTTTTGTAACTTGCCTGAAGATCTGATAAAACCGCCCGATTCCAGGTGATCAGACGTACGGGCAGCCTTAGAGAAACTAATTGAGAGATCGTTTTAATCTCTGACCCGCTCATGGCAGGCACTCCTACTTCCAATTCATCAATCCCAGCCTCTACCAGAGCCCTCGCAATCATTTCTTTTTGATGGAGGCCGAAGGCTACACCAGGGGCTTGCTCACCGTCTCTTAAGGTTGTATCACACAACAAAACCCTTTGTCCCATCTCCAATAATCCTTTTTTCATATCTATAACACTCCAATTGCATCTGCACGGCATTGTTGACAGTGGCTCATTTGGGGAAGAATTGAACCCAGTATGCTGCGGTAATTTTTAATCAGTTCTTTAGGCGGGGCCATTTTATGAGCGAATTTTGCTTGAGGAATCAAAGGGAGTAAATTGTGAATATGTGCTCCTCGTTTCTTAACCTCTAAAGCCAAACTATATAAAAGGTGCTCGTTGATCCCCGGAATAACCACCGTGTTGACTTTTACAGTCATTCCAGCCTTTGACGCCATCTCAAGTCCGGTTAATTGATGATCGATCAGTACCCTTGCTGCATCAGGACCAATCATAGTTTTTCCTCCCCAGCGAACATAACTATAAATTTTAGCCCCCAATTGTTCATCAAGTGTATTGATGGTAATTGTAACGTGAGATACTCCTATCTCCATCAATTCAGGCAGTTTTTCCGGCAAAAGAAGTCCATTAGTACTTAAACAAAAAATCATATCCGGAAAGTTCTGCTTCACATTTCTCAAGGTTTGAAAGGTTTCTTCATTAGCTAAGGGTTCTCCAGGCCCGGCAATTCCAACCACCGTAAGTTTTGATCCAATAGGAGAGGATTTAGCTTTCCTGACTGTTTCAATCCCTTCATCCGGATTGATGACCTTACTGGTTACTCCCGGACGAGATTCGTTGGCACAATCAAATTTGCGCACACAGTAATTGCACGATATATTGCACTCTGGTGCTACCGCTAAGTGTATTCGTCCGGTTCTGCCATGCCCGGAGGTTGAAAAACAGGGATGTCCCTGATTTAAATGCGGATTACTCATTCTCCCATGATTACATTCTCTATGCATAGTTATCTCTCCCATCGTTCTCGCGCCTGTGCCTCGCGCCTATTTTTCCTTAAACCTATAACAGTGTCGTATGCAGATACTGCCACAAGCCTGGCAGCCGATACACTGATCCTTATTAGCAATGATCGCAACGTGCCGCTCTGTCCCCTCATCATCCTCAAAACTTTCCAGACCTAAGCATTTTCGCACACATAATTTCACACACCGTCCACACCCAAGGCACAAGGAATTATCTATTGCTTCCACAAACTGTGGCGTCCAAGGCAATCCGCCAAAGGTTTTGTAAATCAGTCCTTCACTCATTTCCATCCTCCTATAGGGTTTCTAACAGTCGCCCACTTTCTTCTTTAACCAAGGCGGTAATTTTTTGGAAAGCAGTAATTTGTTCAACTTATTGAGTTCATCAACAATCTCCGCCCCGACAGGCACTTTCAAGGGATGAATACCGCACTGAACTAAACGAGCTGCTGCGGGACCCCCAATTTGTGTGCAATAGACTATCGCACATTCTTTAAGCATTCGAAGGCGTACATCCACCTTATCATTCGATTCCATCATATCCTCAGAGGATAGAGATGTATGGATGATCCCTTGAGGTCCCCCAGTAAACTTATACATCTCAAACCTAGGGGCGGAAGCAAAATGCGAGTCAATTGTTTTCCCATCGCTGCTGGCAAAGGCTATAAGCATACCTTTAACCTCCCTCTATTCCTAAGACCTTCTCTCGATATCTCCTCATTCTCAGTAGTTCGTTCTATAAAGTATTGACTTAGTGACCCTTCTCCCTAACTTAAGGAATTCAAAGTGTCAAAGAGAAATTGTTGAGTGCCTGAATAGCCAATCCAGCATTTTTGTGGATAACCTACCCAATCAAACACTGGCAAGCCCGCTCTTAAATGCGGAAGCTTAAGCACCCCTGCGGCTTGACGACCATTTGAATTGGCAATAATTAACCTGCTTCGACCCCCTCGTTCCTCGAGTGTTTCCAGATCTCCCACTTCGATGGGGATGGGTAAAGATAATTTATGGATACCTGCCCGAGATGCTGCCAAGGCTACAGAAATCTCAGCACCTACCTCGACCAAACAAGAAGCCAAACTATACAGCAGATCCATCTCTAAAGCTATGGCTGTCTTTAGGCTCCCTAGCTGGTCATGATAGTCAGCTAGGGTATCCAACAAGCGGCTTCTTTGACGGAGGAGCTTCTCTGGTATGGGCTTACCTGATAATCTGGCCAGAGTCAGTACAAATTCGTCAGTTGCTGCAAGGCCAGTTATTGAAGGAAAATTATAATGAGGAATTTCATGGGTTCGTTTGAGTATTTCTCCCGATGTTTCCATACTCAGACCAAAGGACAGACACGCTTTACATTTAGGCAGACGCTGAAAATCTTCTAGCAACGTTCCACCCTGAACCACCGGGGCTGCTTCCAGTTCGGCATGCCCATCCAGAGAAATTGAAAGATCTGGAATTGTAATCGGGCTAAATCCAAATTCCATAACGATCTCTTTTAGTTCATCCACATCCCCTGGAGTTAAATGACAGCCAGGCAATAATGCGATAGACGGTACAGAGTGATCGTTGAATGTTGAGTTGAATTTAGAACCAGATGGTTCGAGGGTCTTGCTTGAAGGACCGGCCAAGGTCGTAAGCAATGCCTCTACCGTCCGTTGATAACCTTCTTGCATTGAACCCATATAGTCCGGCGTGCTAGCGAGTACTATGGGCAACTCCTTTAAATCCGGCCTTTCCGAGCGAAGGCTAGACAGTGCACTGACCATGTCATCTCCATAGGTTTCCGTCAATCCTGTGCTCATCACGCCAATAATTTGCGGCTTATACTTATCGGCTGCCACTTCTATTCCTTTTTTAAGATGCTCCCAACCGCCAAAAATCACGGAGTCTTCGAGAAGGGCCGTCGAATTTAGGGGAATAGGTTCCTTGTAATGCCTGGAAAGCTGTAAGCGAATGAAGGAGGAACACCCCTGAGAACCATGGAGTAAGGCCAAAAGTCCATTAATACCAAGGTAAGCCAGCGTCGCCCCCAGGGCTGGACTGTTTTTCTGTGGATTCCCCTCATAATGTCTCGTCTTATTTGTATTAGTAGGATTAGTCAACTTGTTCACCTTCCTTCGGGGGAAATTCACGTCTCAGATGCCCCCAAACAGGACTGAGCACCGTGCGAGTTAAGGTTTCGGCGAAGGTAATCATCCCTTTATAACCGGCATAGGGAAGCTTTCGTCCGTGGTTAATATCTAAAAAGGGTGTTCTTGTCTTATGGGCCAAATACTTTGTTTTCCCTCCAGCGACGATTAGATCTGGTTTCTTCTCCGCAATAATCTTGAGAAAACCTGCCGAACTTGTATCTTCAATGATCTGAGCCGAAGGATCCATCAGTTCTTTCATACGCTGGAAATCTTCAGGTGTTGAGTTTTGGGTTCCTCCAGCTAAGATATTGATTCCTAATTCGGCCAAGGTCGACACCATTGACCAAGTTTTAACCCCGCCCGTAAACAAGATAGCCTGTTTATTCTCAAGTAATGCTTTGTAACCTGCGATGGCCTTCCGTGTTTCCTCTTCCTTCTTGCCAACATAGACCAAGGTCCTTTCCAACAAATCAGGATCACCTAGGGCTTTGGCAATCTTGATCAAGGTATCAGAAGTGTCATGAATACCATAAAAGGACCCCTCCATAAAGGGAATACCATAGCGGTTTTTCATTTTCCTGACTAGGTTGGTCAGGCTTTTGGAGCAAATAAGCACATTAAGGCTAGCTCTATGAGCTGAGCGTAAGTCCTCGAATTTCGCATCTCCTGTAATGGCCGTTTGAAGTTTGATCCCTAAGTTTTTTAAGTCGGGTAAAACTCCCCAAAGATCTCCCGCAATGTTATACTCCCCGATCAAGTTAATGGAAAGGGGTATTTTCTCACTAGGCCCCGACCCAGTCCCTATAACACGATCATATAAGACTTCCCCTGCAATACGATTTCCGATATTCTTATCTCCCAAAAAACCTGGGCAATTAACCGCAATCACCGGAATCGTCAGTTCGGTTTCCGCTTCTTGACATATCTTTTCTACGTCATCTCCTATTAACGAGGAGACACAAGTTGCATAGACAAAAATTGCTTTTGGATCATGATTCGCCGCGATTTCCAAGATTGAATCTTTCAGCTTAGTTTCGCCGCCATAGATTACATCATTCTCCATAATGTCTGTGGTCAGCCCCCGGCGGAAGAGCTGGGAACCGGAGGAGCGAGCTCCTCGGTTATCCCAAGAGTTTCCGGCACAAGCAATGGGTCCGTGAACAAGGTGGGCTGCGTCCGTAATGGGCATAAGCACAACTCGTGCCCCGTCATAAGCGCAACTTCTCTCTGCGCCCTCGCCAGGCAGGGCCTTCATGCATAATTTTGGTGAACCGGCATCTGACATGCATTTCTTATCTTTGAGATCCAATTTTGTAAGATTGGTAAACACAAAGACCCCTCCGTTCTTTAACGCATCATTTCAAAGTAGGTGTCTGAAGAAGTCCTATCTTTCTCCTCCAAAAACGTATTAACAATCATGGTTATCATATTAATCACTCCGGAATACCCAACGATGGGATAACGATGAAGATTCACCCGATCCGTGATGGGAAAACCTATTCTCACGAGAGGAATATTGGCATCACGTGCAGCCCACTTGCCATGGGAGTCACCGATTAACATATCTACCGGGTCCGTGACCAGAAGAGATCTGAGATGCCAAAGGTCTTTGCCGGCATAGAGTGTAGCCCCTTGACCATAAGGGCTGGACCCCAGCAAACGTTCCATGGCTTTCTTAAATAAAGGGGTGGAATTTGAACAAACAATGTGGACTGGTTCTCCTCCCATTTCAAGCAGAAATGAGACGAGTCCTATCAGAACATCAGGATCACCAAACAGGGCAAATTTCTTACCATGAATATATTGATGGGCATCCGTCATAGCATCAATGGAGCGTCCCCGTTCAAGGGTGATTTCCTCTGGTACGCCTTTGCCAGTGAATTTGGCAACGGCTTCTATGAATTTGTCCGTTCCCCCGACCCCTATGGGCATAGAAATCACTTCCACCGGAACTTCCTTACTAGCCAGGTATTTTCGGGTTGTCGGAGTAGAATAGGTTTGTGCAAATAAGAAACTTGCAGCGTTTAGAGCATCCTTCATTTCTGTAATGGGTGTCCCTCCAGGATATAATTCATAGGTGCCCAAATTAGGAGCATCCAGAACCTCACTCTGGTCAGGTAAAAGGGTATAAGGTGACTCCATCACTTTAAGAAGCCGTTTATACTCTCGAAGATTGGCGGTATAAGTGTCAAAACCAGGAACAACATAAAGTCGGTCATTCAGTTTATCCTCTTGTCTAGGCGTAGCCAGGCAGTCAATAAGACCTTTGAGCATCGAGTCATACCCTGTAATATGTGACCCCTTAAAGCTCGGAGTATTAGCTAAAGCAACCGGTAAATCCTTGGGAATTGCCTCTTGGTCTTTGGCATTGCCTAAATAGGCATTGATGTCATCCCCAATGACTTCTGCCATACAGCTCGTAAATACAGAGATCACTTGGGGGCTATAAAGTGTATTAGCATTCTTCAAACCTTCGATAAGATTAGACTGCCCTCCAAACACCGCAGAATCCTCAGTCATTGAATCGGATACTGCTGCGACAGGTTCTCTGTAATGGCGGGATAAGGTGCTACGAAAATAGGCGGCGCATCCTTGAGAACCGTGAACAAAGGGGAGGCTGCCTTCAATTCCTAAGGCACAAAGCAAGGCGCCAAGGGGTTGGCAAGCTTTGGCAGGATTGATGACCAGCTTTTCACGAGCAAAATTCTTTTCTCGGTATTCTTGAGTATTAAGCCAATCGTTTGTTACCTTAGTACAAGTTTCCATGTGTGACATCCTTTCTGCCCAATTAATTTTAATGGCTCTAACCCCTTCTTATTTCCAAGGAGCTTTGATTGCTTTCCAGGTTGGGCTGTTAATGGCCATATCCATATCCCGGGCAAAGATGGGGAATCCTTCGTAACCGTGATAGGGGCCTGAATAATCCCATGAATGCATTTGCCGGAAGGGAAGGCCCATTTTCTCAAAAACATACTTTTCTTTGATTCCCGACCCCACTAAATCAGGTTTTAACTTCTTCACGAACTCTTCAAGCTCTAAAGCTGTCACATCGTCATAAATCAACGTTCCTTCCTTTAATGCCGGAATGGTCTTCTCATAATCCTCCTTATGGGCAAACTCGTAACCCGTTCCAATAACCTCCATGCCCAAATCTTCATAAGCTCCCACAATGTGTCTCGGTCGAAGCCCTCCTACATAAAGCATGACGCTTTTTCCTTCCAGACGCGGGCGGTAGGTATCAATCACCTTTTGCATGGGTGCTGTATATTTTTCGATGACTTTCAGAGCTTTTTCCATAATACTTTCATCAAATTGGGCAGCAATTTTAAGAATTGATTCCTTAATTTTTGTTGGCCCGAAGAAATTGAATTCAATCCATGGAGTTCCATAAGTTTCTTCCATGTATTTAGCAATATAATTCATACTTCTAAAGCAGTGGATTAAATTAAGCTTGACTAAATGACCATTCTGAAGCATCTCCAAGGTAGAGTCCCCCGTCCAAATGTTGACCACCTTTAAACCCATTTCCTCCAGAATTTTTTTACTAGCCCAGGCATCTCCGCCGATATTATAATCGCCGATAATTCCAATGTCGTAGGGTCCGATTTCTCTAGCTGGACCTTTACCTATCAGATGATCCCGAATAGCATCATTAGCGATATGATGGCCAAGGGACTGGCTTATTCCCCTAAACCCTTCACAACGAACTGGAATGACTGGAAGGTTATGTTCCAGACTTGTTCGTCGAGCAACGCTTTCAATGTCATCTCCAATCAGTCCGACGGGGCATTCTGATAAAACAGAAACTCCTTTAGCATTCGGGAAAAGCCCCACAACCTCACTGATTATTTTTTCCAACTTTTTGTCCCCGCCGTAAATGATATCGCTTTCCTGAAAGTCCGAGGTGAATAAAAACGGCACAAAGTTGTCAACTCCGATTTCTCCATCTGCCAGGTTCCGGCGGTTGCCCCAAGAATAATAGCCACACCCTACCGGTCCATGGGAAATATGCACCACATCCTTAACAGGTCCCCAAACAACCCCTTTAGCCCCTGCGTAAGCACATCCCCGAGCGGTCATGATACCAGGCACGGTTTTCGTATTGGATTTGACCGCGCAGCTAGAACACTCACTGTCTTTAACCGCAATATGCTGTCTCCGATTCTTTTTGGCCTTTTCCGGATAAATCTCCAAAACCTCTTCCACCACTTGTTTTCGGAAATCTATTGTCTCCCGTGTGCTCATAACCCTGTCCTCCCTCATATCTCCATCGTTGATCAACCTTACATCTCCATGATCCCGAATTCCATCATTAAATCTTCCAAGGCATCCATCGAAAGCGGCGTGGGGATGGTCATCATGGTATTACTTTCAATTTTTTTAGCTAAGGCTCGATACTCATCTGCCTGTTTATGGGTTGGGTTATATTCGATAACGGTCATTTTACGCACTTCAGCACGTTGCACCTCATTATCCCTAGGCATAAAGTGAATCATTTGGGTATTTAAAGCTTTAGCCAAGGCTTCAATTAATTCATTCTCTTTGTCAGTTTGGCGACTGTTACAGATCAAGCCTCCCAGACGAACAGTCCCAGTTTGTGCATATTTTAAGATTCCTTTGGAGATGTTGTTGGCTGCATACATGGCCATCATTTCACCTGAAGTTACAATATAAATTTCCTTAGCCTTATTCTCGCGGATCGGCATTGCAAATCCACCGCATACTACGTCCCCTAAGACATCGTAAAAAACATAATCCGTATCTGTTGTATAGGCACCGTTTTCTTCCAAAAAGTTAATGGCGGTAATAACTCCTCGACCGGCACAGCCGACTCCTGGTTCTGGTCCCCCAGATTCTGAACAGCGAACCCCTAAATACCCTTCCACTAACACATCTTCCAGCTCTAGATCTTCAACCGTCCCTCTTTCCCGGGCTAAGTCCATCACCGTGGTTTGAGCTTTACTGTGCAAAATCAAACGCGTAGAATCTGCTTTGGGATCACAGCCCACAATCGTAACTTTCCTGCCCATTTCAGCCAGTGCTACCACTGTATTTTGGGTCGTGGTTGATTTCCCAATCCCACCTTTGCCGTAAATTGCAATTTGTCTCATGTCAATACATCTCCTTATCTAAAATGAATCAAATTCTTCGCTGCCCTATACAACAGCTTCACTTCCCAGTTCTCCAGTACGAACTCGAATAACCTCTTGCAAAGGACAGACAAAGATTTTACCGTCCCCCATGTGACCCGTTTGATTGGCCTTAACAATCACATCGATAACCTCTTCAACTTGATCATCCTGCACTACAATGGTTAACAAGCGTTTGGGAATCCAATCAAATTTCGGCTCATCGGCGGGTTTGTTCTTTAGCAGCGCATTCAATTCAGGATCCACTTCCGCAGCCCATCCTCCGATGCCGCCCTGCTTCCCACGACCCTCCACACTTTGAATCGTCAAAGCAGGAAAGCCTGCATCTTCAAAAGCCTTCTTTGTCGCCGGTACCTGATGACGTCGAATCACCATCATAATTTCCTTCATAGTTACAACCCCTTTGTGCCATTACTTACGGTATAGGCTTCTACTACTTCAGTCACAAAGACTTTCCCGTCCCCCATAGTCCCGGTTTTGGCATTTTCAAGAATTACGGTCAGAGCTTCCTCCAGTTTTTCATCTTCAACAACCATTAGCAGCATGGTCTTAGGGAACTCATCATAGACAACATCCCCAATCCGAATTCCTTTGGTTCTACCCCGACCAAAAACGTGCATTTTCGTCAGTGAGGGCAATCCAGCCAGTGCTAGGGCCTCAGCCACACCCTCCGTTTTATCCGGTCTTACGATGGCTCTAATCATTTTCATATAGTTCATCCTCCTTAAAATTGAATTGAATTCATCTAATCATGAGTCTCATAACGTTTACATTTAGCGCCGTAGAGTGAGTATCGCCGAGCCGCCTTTCCCCATAACGGCGAGGAGCTCGTCTTCGCCATCGCATCACCTCCCTTAATCAAAACTCGACATATCCAAAATTCATCCATGAGGTTCTAATTATTATTAAAGAAAAAGACAAAGAGAGCCCTTAATTCGTAATAATTAAGGGCTCTCTAAAAACACTTTTCCGCTCCAAATCTTCTCAGATTTGGTGCCCGGTTATGAAATTATACTAGTCTCCTAGAAGACTATATCACTTAATACTCTAGTAACTTCAACCACTTTATCACTTTTGGTACTCTAAGAACTCTTCCCTTGAAACACTTAACCTTCACTCACTCTACTCAAAGATGCATAACTCCCAGTCCTATACGAGCGTGTTCCAAGAGAGGATGGAGAGACGAACGACCATATATTGCTACCGCAATCCATTCAGAATCCGTTGTCAAACCAATTTTCAGAGCAAAACTGGCATTACTGTTCGTATGAATAAAGATACTGTTGCTGGCTTCTAACGTGGCATGTACAAGGGCGTGTATCTTCCGATCTTCTTTGGGAATGACCCCTGTATTAAACGCAGTTGCCATCACCGAATTGGTAAGCTTACCCGTATGTTGGAGATTCGCTACAGTTCCTCCAAGTTCCGTCACACCGCAACGTAAATTAAACGATTCATATAGAGATTTCTTAAGCGCCGCCTCTTCCTCTCTCGTCTCTGTCATAGCTAAAAATAAGGCTGACCGTTCTAAGGAAGGTTTCACTTTTTCCATGGATACGGATACTTTCAACTTTGCCCTCCCCCTTCCTAACAATAGCACTGCTTGGTCCAACCTTAAAGGATGGCCGAGTTTCCCTGGAACATTTTTCATCATCTGCTGGTGCTGCACAGCGGCATGAAAGGCTAACCTGAAAATAAGTTTAGGTTAATGTCATCCTGAGCGATAGCGAAGGATCTAGATCCTTCGCTATCGCTCAGGATGACATAGCGCTCAAGTTGATTTCATAGCAATGACAAAAGCGCACTGTAGTTTTTCATTCATCAGTGGTGCCCAAAGCAGCAGCATGGGGGTCTGATAGTACCAAAAAAAGCCGCCAGATATCTTTAAGATATCTTGACGGCTCCATTGCCCAATACTTAACATTAAGTATATACCATATAGTACTTGACATTTCGCCCATTGTCACCACTCAAAAAAGCACATATTTGTGTAATACTATTAAATATATCCCGTTTAAGTTACTGTATTAGACTGTTACGCCGTATTACTTAATAATTGGCCTTCAGCTTTGCAGAACCAGTCACTTCAAAAATTCGAAATAGTTGCTCCGAATAATTTTATCGGCAATTTCCACCCCAAGCAGGGCACCTGCCCGCTCTTTTTCAGAGGGAGAACTTCCCACTAGCTGCCCATTTGCTAAAACCGCAAAATCCCTTTTAGTATTCAGGAGATTTCGGCCCATTGCCGTACCCTGATACTCCTGAGGATCTACCCCCATGAGATAGGCTAAGGTTGGCAATAGATCAATCTGCCCACCAGTCGTCTTAATCTCCTCGCCTCTCATCTCCTTTGAATAAATAATTAGGGGTATTTGGTTATACCCTTCAAGCCACCAACGTTCCGGGTTCTTCAGCTGCCTTATCTCGTCATCGTAAAACTTGTGCACCCCAGTGTGATCGCCGGACAGAGCAATAACTGTATTGTTTAGTAATCCGTCCTTGTCCAATTTATCGATAAACGCCCCAATTTGTTGATCCGTGTAATGAATGCTCTGAAAATATCCGCCCAACTTAGATTCATTTAGAACTGGGTCTAACTTCAAACCCCAATATTCGGGTGGCATATCAAACGGAGCATGACTGGTAAGTGTGACAAGGAACGTATAAAAGGGCTGTTTTTCCTCCTTGATCAGCGACCCTACCTGCCTAAGATAACTCCCGTCACTAATGCCCAAGCCAATCCGTTCGTCCATTTGAAAATAACTTTCATCAATGGTCCTTTGAAATCCGATTGCAGTAAGAGCCTGACGCCAGTTCCAATACCCTCCCTTGTCAGGATGGATAGCCAACGTCTGATAACCATGCCCTTCCAGAATTTTGGGTAGTGAATTATAGGTATTACCAGGGAACCGGAAGAATGTAGACCCCTGACGCACCGGATACACAGAAGTGTTGGTCATTAAGTCAGCATCCGAACTCGTACCATTCCACACTTGTTCGTAGAAATTGGAAAAATACAAGCTATTGTTTAACAGTCTATTCAAGTTCGGCGTAATCTCCTGGTCATTAACACGCTTCCCGATCACAAAATTCTCAAGAGATTCTACTTGCAAAACTATAAGATTTTTCCCCTGAAACTTGCCTGAATAGTTATTTGGTGGAAGTTTCTCTTGATTATCTAGAAACCACGCTTCGACTCGCTGTCTATCCTCCCCACTTAAGAAAAGCGGTTCACTATCTTCCCAGTAATTATAAACATCAAAGAGATGATAACCAGCGGGCGAGAGGTTTGACATGGTCTGGTTCGGTGACCAAGAACGTTTAAACAAGTAATATCCAGTATCTTTACCTAATACGTCCACCACAAGATGATTAATAAGGAGATAACTTGATGAAGAAAGCACCAACATTAAGAAAATCGGGAAACTGCGTGCCACGGATTTAAACCTTGGTGCTGCTTTATATCCAACCAGCATAAGCAAGATAATATCAATCCCAAACACTAGATCAATCGGCCGCAACATGGAAACAATGCTCGCAAAAAGATTGTCCAAATTCGAAGACTGGGATAATGCAAAAACTGAAAAGAAATTCCCAAATGCTCTAAAATTCATTAAGTCCACAATTATTATAAATGACATAAGCAAATTAAAGATCACCAGCGCCCAGTAATGAAGCTGCCCTCTTAACAGAAAAGTAACGCTAAGAAAGGCCACTTCAAAGCATATATAGACCAAGGGAAATGGCGGATTGGTAACCAGTTCAAATGCTTTAATTAAGTTGAAGTGCACCCCGTCATTGTTTACTAAACCTAAAAAGAAGAAGGATTTGAGCATTATGACGAACCAAGTGTAGTGAAACAGCTTTTCATGATGTCGTAAGCGGTGCAGACTTGCTTGCAATGAGTGTAACGAAATTGTAGGGTAACCCTCTTGAGTTCTGATAGTCGTTTGTTCTACTTGCTGCAATAAACTCATTCCTTCACTACAATTTGAGGATATCGACGCTTTGATTTCCTAGTGAGCTCCAATCTTTCGTCTCACCAATCCCATCACTTGCTCAAACTCTTTCATCTTCAAGAGCTTCGCCATCCCAGCAAAGACCAGAGCGCCAATGCCTGTTCCGGTAATCAGCACGATGACCGAAGCGATGGTACTGATCCCAATCAATGGAATCAGCCATTCACTCCACACCCAGATTACCACCGCCATAAGCAGCGACGCCACTAAGGATTTTAAGCTTGTCCAAAACATAGCCCAGCCGTCCATTTGCCCTATCTTCTTGCGCAGAAGGTAGAACAAAAGAAGCATATTCACAAACGCTGCAATCGTTGTAGCAAAAGCTAACCCCCCATGAGCTAGTGGACCAATCAATAAATACATGGCTAAAATATTAACAGCCATAGCAATAATTCCTAAAATAACAGGTGTCCAAGTATCTTGAAGGGCATAAAATGCCCGGGGCAAAATCTGAATCACCGCTTGCGAAGATATCCCAAGCGAAAAATAAAATAAAGGAATTGCCATTATCAATGTATCCTTCGCCGTGAACTGACCATGCTCAAACAAAACCCGAATCAAGGGAAAACGCAAGACGATCATGCCAATCGAAATGGGTAGAGTGATAAAAATAACCATACGAATGGCATTGGATAACGTCTGCCGAAAATCATCCCACCGTTTCAGGGCAGCTTGTTCCGTCAACGTTGGAAAGGTCGCCACCGCAATCGCTAAAGCGAAGATCCCCACTGGTAACTGGAAAAGGCGGTAAGAATACCAGACAGCAGTAATGCTCCCCGGGAACATCATCGACCCAAAATTATTATTGACCACCACCTGAATTTGGTTCAGAGAATAACTGAGAATAATAGGCACAGCCAAAGCCCCTATCAAACGAACACCTGGATGCCGCCAGTCAATGATCGGATAATAACGTATCCCCACTTTCCGCAAAGCAGGGATTTGAACCGCAAAATTAGCAATCGCTCCAAAAACAACCCCAAAAGCAAACCCAGAGATACTTTCAGGCTTGGCCGGATCCGCCAGAATCGTCCCAAAAAAAATAACACTCGCATTGTAAAGCACTGTCCCCACTGCAGAGGGCCAAAAAATCTTATAAGAATTTAAGATCCCCATCGTCAACCCGCTTAAGGCCATAAATAAAGGCTGAAGCAAGAGAATTCGAGTTAAGTGGGTAGCAAGGACCATGTTTTCAGGTGCAAACCCAGGAACCACTAGACGAATAAACTGAGGAGTTAAAAAAAGCCCCATTAAAACGAGCACCCCAAGGGTAAGCAGAATTAAATTCACAACAGAGCTAGCTACCCGCCAACCCTCATCCTCATCGCCCTTGGCTATATATTCAGAAAAGACAGGAATAAAGGCGGCACTTAAAACTCCGCCCACTAACAACCAATATAATAAATCCGGAAGAACAAATGCCGTGTTATAAGCATCCGTAACCCCACTCTGACCATAAAAACCCGCCATCAATGTTTCGCGTAAAAAACCTAAAATCCGCGAGATCAATTGAGCAGCCATTAAAAACCCAGCTGCTTTCATAAGTGTTCGGTTGGTTGATGACATATAGAACTAACCTCTTCCCCTATCGCTCTCTGCCATCCGAATTATAGCACTTTTCCCCAGGCGAAAAAAGAGCAACCCTCCCTAAACTTACATGCACCTTTGCGTCAAAGACGCAAACAGCCCCAAAACGAAGTCTAACCCCCGTCCACTCCCCGTCGACCCCAAAGCCAGAGGAAGTTTCTTAGCTTAGAGAGCATGTGAGAGGAATCGCGTCAATGAGCGCAGACGACGAGGCGTGAAGGAAACGCAACGGTTCACATGCAGTAAAGCCCAGAGGTTTTGCGTTTTAGCCTCGGCGGCAAGTGAATAGCGATGGAACGAGTGCGAACGGGCTAAGAAACTTCCTCCCCTAACCACTCTGCCAAAATCTCCGCTACAGCCTCTGCCGCCCCATTAGCTTCATCTAAGGTATTATACTGACTTCCAAATTCCAGCAACAAGCCACCCTCAGAAAGGTGTTGATTATACCGTGCATCCGCTGCATAACTAATATTTGGTGCAAAAAGCCCAGGATAATTTTTTTCAGCGATAGCCATCAGTTCCTTAGCCAACGCTTCGTTCTTCTCCCAGTGGGGATTCTTCTTCCCAATAACAACCAAAACCTTACTGACTTTCCGGTCCTTAACCGAAACAGTTGCCTTCGGGAATCCGGGGGGAAGACCATCCCGATGAACATCGATTAAAATCTTTAACGAAGGATAATCCTTAGCCAATTGAGTTGCCGTCTTTAATGATTCACTATAGGCTTTCATGAAATCCACCGCATCATGGATTGTCCGATCGTGAACTGCACCCACTCCGTTTTGCTCAAGGGCGTTTTTCAAAGTTGCTCCAACCGAAACAATATCTCCGTTTTCTCCCTGTACCCGATCAGGACCGCCATTCCCCGCATAACTTTCACTATTATGAGTATTATAAATCCCTACGACCACTTCCTTGGCACCAGGCACGGGAGGAGTCAGATTGGGAACCCTATTTTGATCAGGTGTTTGAGGTTCAATCGGTTCAAGAATTGGGCCTTCAAACTCAGGATCATCGGGATTATATGCCCAACCTAACCAAACCGGACCTTGTGGAGGAGGAGAATAATAACCAAGAAAAAATGTACGCGGATCTGAAATATTAACACCTGTCAATAAAAACATGCTCACTGCTGCACCTTGATGCCTTGCTAAGTCCAAACGAGCCCGCTCCGGTTGAGAATAACCCGGAGCCCCTTCTAAGAGAATTGCTTCGAAGGGAAATGCTTGCTGAGTTAAAAAATGAATGAATTGGTGAGAACTCCCGCTACGAAGAGCATAAGCTAATCCTAAAATAAGTATAAAGCTTACGATCCCGAGCAAAAACCCCCGCATCCATTCTCTGAATGTCCAAATCCTAAAATTATTTTTTCTTCTATGATAAAAATCTTCCCGTAACAAAGGACTTGTCCCCCCTTCCTCTTATTGAAGAAGTATGAAGAACAAGTCCACAGTAGAACCAGTAAATACTTTTTTTGAATATATTTTAGTCTATACTATGTTTATCGTAGCGTTGTTGGAACAAAGCTATCAATAATCCCAATAACTAGGGAAGCTAGTAAAGCACCAATAATGGAGACGGAAATGGAGCCTGGTACAAGGAACTGGCTGAAGTAAATAACAACGGCTGCTGTTAGAAAACCAACCGTACCTCGTCCCATACGTGTAATCTTATCTCCGAACAACCTTTCAATCACATAACCCATTATGGCAATTACCGCAGCTGCAACTAAAGCTCCCGTAAAACCAGCGACACGAAGTCCCGGAACGATCCAACTTACTAAAAGCAACACCAGAGCTGATACAATAAAGCGAACGATCATTCCTACCATTGCAAGACCCTCCAATCATTATTTTTGCTACACTAACGTGTTTAATCTGATACAAGGTTTAGTTTAAACAAAATGATCCATATTTATTTACATTGCATTAATTTCCTGATTTTCTAGGACTGCATTTAACAATAACAACAAATTTAACTATTTTCCTTGATAATTCCGAGCCCTGATGTTAAAATATAGTTTGTGCAACAATTAGAGAGAATATCTACCAAAGGGGGTGACTATTAGTGCCAAACATTAAATCCGCCATTAAAAGAGTTGAGTTGGGAAAAGCTCGCACGATTAAAAATGCTGCTGCAAAATCTGCTCTACGGACAACCCTTCGCCGTTTTGAAGAAGCAATCAGCACGGATTCCGAGACTGCAGCACTCGCTTTGAAAAGGGCTGCTCGTGCTTTGGATAAAGCCTCCTCCAAGGGTTTAATTCATAAAAACTTAGCTGCTCGCAAGAAGTCCCGTCTTACGAAACGCTTCAGCAAGCATTTTGCTCAAGTTAGCTAAACAAGACATAGCAAAAAATGAAAGCGACGAAATCGTCGCTTTCTTTTTTTGTGCTATCTTCTGGGATTCTATAAATAACTACACATCATCCTAATCACTCGCCTTTGCGTTTCAAACGCAAACAGCTCCAGTCTCCGTTCCTACCCCCGTCGACCCCCAAGCCAGAGGAAGTTTCTTAGCTTAAGGAGCACTTCAGTGGAATCGCGTCAATGAGCGCAGGCGACGAGGCGTGAAGAAACGCAACGGTTTACATTCAGAAAGCCCAGAGGTTTTGCGTTTTAGCCTCGGCGGCAAGGGAATAGCGAATGGAACGTGTGCGACTGGGCTAAGAAACTTCCTCCCCACAAAACCTCACAATCATCATTTCCAACAAAAACCCCGGATCCCCGCCTCCAGTTTTCATAGCCAGGTCTGTATTTAAGCACTCGGCTAACCCCTTGGACAATTGTTTGGTCGACAATCTTGAGGATTGCTGCCAAACTTTTTGGGCTTCATAGGGTCTGATCCCTAAGGCTGAAGGAACATCCGCCACATTCCCCCCCCGCTTGCGCAGGGCATCACATCCAAGCAGCAATCGGACTTGACGCACCATTAAGGTCAAAACTTTTAGGGGATGCTCCTCGCGTAAAACCTCATGTAATTTCTTAATAGCCTTGGTGGCAGATCGTATAGCTACCGCATCCAAAAGATCAAAGATGCTCGCCTCGATGGTTTGAATCGTGATAGTTTCAACATCTTCCATGGTTATCTTTGTTCGATCCCCTACAAAAATCACAAGCTTATCTAACTCTTGGCTTAAAACACCGGTCTGATGACCTGCCCATTCAATAAACTGAGATGCCGTTCGAGCCTCCATTGACTTTCCTCGAGCTTTTAACTCTAGCTGTACCCAAGCAAGCCAGTCTTGGGGACGTTTAGGAGCAGAGAATTCCAAGATCTCTCCTGCCTCTGCCCGATCAATAGCCTTATAAAACTTCCTTCCTCTGTGAACATTTTCCGCGATAAACAGAAGACATGTAGAAGGATTAGGGTTTGCAATATATTCTATAAACGGCTCTAAGTCTGCCGTTTGTCCGTCCTGAAAATAGGTCACCTCGTCAACTACCACTAGTCGATTAGCAAAGAAGGACATTGTATTAGCCCGCTCTACAATTTCAGCTGGTGACAATTCTTTGGGATCTAGCACTTCAATCCCACTTCCAGAAGGGTCCGTCATGAAATAGAACGACTTAAGGACTTGCAGTCCTTCCTGTATCAAAAAGCGATCCTCTCCATACCAAAGGTAAACGGATGCAATCTTCCCCTTTTTTACACTTTCCTTAATTCGTTCAATCTCACGCATCTTTTTATCACCTCTCTCTTTCTAAGTTTAATAGACACGGACAAAAAAAGCCAGCAAATAAAGAAAACTTGGCTGGCGCCCACGAAGACTCTGTCTTCGCACGTATTAGCCCTTCTTGCAGACACTGTCTTCGCACGTGTTTACTTTCTTGCAGCCTCCGGCGAAGGCGCTGCCCTAGTTATGCTTCAGACGAAGACACTGTCTTCGCACGTATTAGCCTTCTTGCAGTGTATAACGCAAGTATATACTTTCCGTAGTATAGAAAAAAAGCCCTCCACGGTAGTGGAGGAGCAAAAGAAAGAGGAGGAGAAAAGAGATGTTCCTTGTTATTGTTACCCAGTATTTCCTTTTTATACATGCAATTCTAAACTAGAATAAATAATTATTACTTCAACTTTAGAATTCGCTCCCGGCCAGGGATGATTTCCAGCCCACGTTCTCCCAATAAAAGCCTGATCGTTCCATGGTCGTCCGTCCGAAAAAGAGGAATATGACGTTCCTCCCAATACTGCAATACCTCCCGTGTAGGATGACCAAACGAATTCTTTCCCACTGAAATCATCACAGCCTGGGGTTCCATACTCTCTAACCACGGAGTATACAATGAAAACCGACTTCCATGATGCGGCACCTTAAATATATCCGTTCCTAAATCAACCCCCGTCTCAAAAATATCCTGCATTTCTTCTTCCTCTATATCCGCGGTTAACGTGACACTTTGCCCTAAGTAATGAAGTTTGAGCACTAAAGAGTTATTATTAGCATCCGAATTCGTCCCCTCGAGGACCCTATACGGGCCTAAAACGTCTAACCATGCTCCAGAATCTAGATCAATGCGATCACCCGCTTGAAGCAGACGCAGCTTCTCAGACTCCCAAGTTAACCCGGCGGGCAGCCCCTCTCGCCATTCTTCATTGTCCAGACGATCACCTACAGCAGGTACCCCTACCCAATCAGTTGGGATGACTGCAAGGACCGACCGTACTCCACCAATATGGTCATCGTGTTCATGGGTAATCAGTAAAGCATCCAACTGACCAATACCCGTATGCAACAGATACGGAAGAACAATACGCTCCCCCGCATCAAAGGTTTCACTGCGCGGTCCAGCATCGATCAAAACAGCATGGTCCTCAGGGGTCCTAATTAAGATCGCATCCCCTTGTCCCACATCAATCATAACTACTTCCAGATCATGATGCGAATTCCAGGGACTCCATAGTGACAACAAGATTAATACAAGACCGCCCCAACGTAGGGGCAATAGTTTACCAGCAGCTGGAATAAGAGACAAATTCACTAGCCGTTGTTGGACAGCTTGAGCATACTTTCCGGGACATCTCCTAATCAGTTTAGCAGCAAGAGTGCTTAACCCTCTGCGGTGATAAACCCACCTTACGTTTAGTGTAAAGAGAGTGCGCTCTCTGCCCCACAGAACGACACCGATTCCACCATACCAAATCAACCAAAAAAGGGGCCCGGGATTGAGAACCCAAACATCAGCATAGGGTAATTCTGCCAAGATTTTTAGAATAGTATTCGTTCCTTTTAACAACCAAAGACTCGCTTGAAACATAGGCGCAGACAACTCTCCAAAAAATGAAAGCATTACCCCGATAAGCCCAACTTCCAAGACACTACCCAAGATAAATAAAATAAAGACGTTAACGAAAAAACCGATCAACGACAAGCGATGAAAGGCAGCAATCAGCAGTGGCAAGGTAGCTATTTGCGCGGCCACTGTACCGGCAATAGCATAACGAAGCAAAACCGGCATGTTCCCCAGCAACCTCGTCCCAGCAATCCGAGGAGAGAGTACAACAATTCCCCACGCCGCTGTGAAGGAAAGTTGAAACCCAAGATCTTGAATGATTAAAGGGTTATGAATAAAAAGCCCTACTGCAGCAAAAAACAACCACCTCAGCGTAGCTACTCTTCCTCGCCCTAAGCGCCCGAGTAAAAGTGCTATACCTAGAATAGTTGCTCTAACAATCGGAGCATTTCCTCCACAAAGTGCAGCATAAAGCAGCAGTGCCAAAATCGTTCCGAAAATCCTGAGTTGCCTTGGCAAAAAGCTGAAAAGCATCCAAGAAAGCCCCAGCACAAAAGCCACATTTGAACCTGAGGCCGCAAAGACATGAAGAACACCAGTCACCTTATAGCGCTCTTGAACTACGTCAGGAATCCGACTTGAATCCCCAAAAAGAATTCCCTCTAATACCCCTGTTTCCTCTGAGTCCCATGTTGAAAGCTGATTTCTTACCTGCTGACGTATCTTCCACGTTAGGCTCGACTTCCCCGCAGACAAAAGCACAGCATCCCCTTGAGCATACATAGTTCCACTTAACCCTCTGACCCCATAGTAAAGCCGTTGATCAAATCCTCCTGACGTCCCCAAAGACTTCGGCCTCTCCAAGTGCCCTCGGAAACTTATCTCATCGCCAGGCTGAAACCGTTTCCACTCACCTGAAATCTGCCCCGATTGATCCGGATAAACACTTAAGCGATAGGTCTGACCTTTAACCTCACCTTCCTCGACCAAGATAATTCCAACAACCTTATCCTCAGCTGCATTCCAATCCTTCACGAGACCAACAATTTCTACACGGTCCAAAACAAGAGGTTCCGGCAAAGCACGCTCAGCAAGGGCCCCATAAACAAAGCCCAGCAACAAACTCGCCGCTAGCAGAGGAATCTCCGGCCGAAACACACGTCCAAAGAAATCACGGGGGCGCCACAATAAAAGACGGACTCCTAACAAAACAAGAAGCCCGAAAATCCAAACCCGCCCCTGCACCGGAATGTATGCTCCAAAATATCCCCCAACCAAGAGGACTGCTGCTCGCCTAATCCACGGGTCTCTCATACTCATGGACCAACCGTCACTTGGGAAGCCATCTTTTCATAGGTCTTAGGACCAATCCCAGACACATTCTCAAGGTCCTCCGCCCTAGCAAAGGGCCCATGCTCTGTCCGATATTTAATAATCCGCTCCGCTAAAGCCGGACCAACACCCGACAGCTTGTCCAGTTCGACTAACCCCGCAGTATTAATATTTATTTTTCCATCTGATACCGGGATCGCTACAGGTATTGGAGCAGCGGCCTTTGATGCAGAACTCGCATTTCCAGTATTAGTTGAGTTTCCAGAGACTGCCGGAGTCTGAGGAACAACAATCTTAAACGGAACAGTCACCTTTTGCCCATCTTTAAGTTTTTCCGCCGGATTCATACTCTCTAAATTCGCCTCCGGCAACAAACTAACCTGCTTAAGAGCATCATCTACACGAGCATCCGGCTCTAAACGAACAAGCCCCGGCTTCTCCACCGCCCCTGCAACATAAACAACAATCTCTCGACTTATATCTGTTTTCTGAACATAGGCAGACGTGCCATGAGGAAGAAACAGCTTCCAAATCGCTACAACCACCAAACCAACCAGCACAACCCACCAAGCATAACGAAGCTTACGCTCCATTCTCCTGCCCCCTGCCATCACAAATAATGTTCCATAGTTATTGTCATTTTCTCCTAATTCCTTCTTTTTCCTGCCGCGAAGTCTCGTTTATCCTGTCGCATTTTATCCTCTCGTTCAACGACCTCGATACCTTACGATGCACTTAGTTCCATATTCAATGGCTTTTTCTCTTCTCTGAACCTCATGATTCTATATGAACTATAACGATACACGGACCCTATTTTTCTCTTGCAAAATGCAATAACCCCGAAACTAATTCCGGGGTAAACATCTTAGTAATAATTAAATTTGGCTCTCGATGAATGACTTCAATTCGGCCTTACATTCTAACCATACCAATATCACTGGGTCTGAGAGTTTCTTTAACTCATTCCATTTTAAGAAAAATGAGTATGAGTTACGATAGAAATGTCTGAAAGCCAAGTATTCTATCAACTTTCCCTTTAAACCCTGTGAGATAACGGGTGTACGATTATATGTGTCTTCAGTCATTTGTTTTATAAGTTCGCTATGCCATTGATGACCTGTAGGAAGTTTTCCATCAATAGTTTTGCCGATCGTTTTAAATATATTTTCTACACCATTATAGAAGGAATGCAATACAGAACCAAGTGCTGTTAGTTCTATTAAAGTGGGTTCTTCCCCTTTACTCTTCTCAATCAAATCATTATAAGAAGCAAAGAGTTCATCAATTTGCTGTATTTCAAAATTGATTTGGGATATAGCCTTTTCAAGAGACACGGTAAAGGTCACCTTCTTTCACAAGGTATTTTGAAAACGCATCATCTCTATCTAAGTTAATCAAATCGACGGGTCGACTTAATGTAGTAAGTAATTGCCCTAGTAATGCAAAATAATTTTCTGGTGAACAACCTTTTATTGCAATATCTATGTCTGAATCCTCTCTGTAAGTACCCGTGATCAATGAGCCAAAGATGAATACTTCTTTGCATCCCGCATTCTTTAGTATCTCGATTGCAGAGCTTACATCTTTTTGAAATTCTTTCGGAACTCTAGATAAAATCTCGCTCAAATAATCAACTCCCATAATTTTACTAACACTTACATTGTAACATCATCTCTAAAGCTTGTCATTAGATCCCTGTTTAGTTATTATTTTACGTGTTTCGGATAAGGGATCGGGTGTTCCCAATGCGTAAGTCGTTACTAGTTTAGCCAATTTCCTCACCATAGTCTTCATAAGATTTAACATAAAGACGTAGGAAGCAAGAGAACCGTTCCTTTGCTTCCCTCCAAAAATCATTGTTTCATAAATGCTTTACATGTAATACCATTTATAGTAGTTTATTCTTGCAAGTAATTGTCAGAGAAATCCCGAGAGTTCAACTTATTCGGAATCACAAAAAATAATCTAAAGCTTACCCAACCCAAAACTCTGAGCGAGAGAGATAAATAGGAGAACAGGAGGATCGAATTATTATGTCTCAACAACTCACAGCCTCTGCTGAAATGGTTAATCAAAAGGTGAAATTCATTGGCACATCAGGATCCAATCCAGAAATCACTTTGGACTACACTCCGCCGATAGGAGATGGCGAGGGTTACACCTCATTGGAGTTATTTCTTGTAAGCTTAGCTTCCTGCGCCGGTACCTCAATTGCCAGTTTACTGCGGCAGATGAGAAAAGACGTATCTGGTCTCAAAATCAATGTTAACGGTAATAGAAGGGAACAACATCCTACGGGTTTTGAAAAGATTCATATGGTAATTATCTTAAAATCAAAGGATGCCCTTGAATCGGACGTTAAAAAAGCAATAAGCCTATCTGAAGAATCTATCTGTCCAGTGTGGAATATGATTAAGCATAATGTCGAGATAAGTAATGAATATGAGATAGTGAGAGTCTAATTAATGGAATAGTGATGCATTAGGAAAAACGCTACGCGTCTTTTTACTATTATGTCTTTCTGAGGCATAGCCGAAGAATCTTGACTTCTGCACTATTTCACACAAGTTAAGATCCTTCGCTGCGCTCAGGATGACATGAGTGAAAGAGGACCCTAACTTTCTGATACGTTGAAAAAGCAGATCGCTGAGTATCTGCTTTTTTGTGTTAAAACCTATAACTGTCTGCTTTTAAACACCAAAATAGACTCAGCCCCTGCCTCAAGCTATGAAGGTGCACATGGAATGTACCTTCTACCCAAAAGTCGTGCTTCGTTCTCCCGTTCCCCCGTCTACCCAAGCCCAGGACGCAGTGTCACACCATCACGTCTTTAGTTTTGGAGCTAAGAACACGTCCCCTTCCCTATATTTCCCCACAGATGAAGGCGCACATGGAATGTGCCTTCTACCCAAAAGTCGTGCCCCGTTCTCCCGTCTACCCAAGCCCAGGACGCACCATCCCGTCTTTAGTTTTAGAGCAAAGAACACGTCCCCTTCCCTTTATGTTTCCCCTGCAGAGGAAGGCGCACATGAAATGCGCCTTCTACCCAAGAGTCGTGCCCCCGTTTTCCCGTTCCCCATCTACCCATGACCAGGACGTAGTTTCACACTATCAAGTCTTTAGTTCTGGAGCAAAGGACACGTCCCCTTCCCTTATGTTTCCCCTGCAGAGGAAGGCGCACATGAAATGTGCCTTCTACCCAAAAGTCGTACTCCCGTTCTCCCGTTCCCCCGTCTACCCAAGCCCAGGACGCAGTGTCACACGAGCGCGAGGTCTTTACGTAAGCAGCTAAGCAAACTTCCGTTCAGGCGACCCCAGACCGGGGCAGTGTACAGGGATGTACACTGCCGCCAATGCGCCATGGACGGCGCTTTTGGCACGATAGTCTCCAGTGGAGATTATCGCCGTAGGCGGGTTCTTCAAACGAATACTATCGCCGAAGGATGAACCCCGCGCCCCCAAGCCAAGAGCTTGAACGGTTAGTTTGCTCTGCGTCGTAAGCACCGAGCGCTGGGTGACACAAGTCCCCTAAGTCCCCCCTATAACAGCCCCGCCGCCCTCGTAGCCAACTCACTCCGTTCCCCGCGAATCAGCCGAACCTGGCCATAAAAAGACTGCCCAGACAACCTCGAAGCGAGATGGGCTAATCCATTACTCTCTTTGTCCAAATAAGGATGGTCGATTTGATCCGGGTCCCCACAAAGCACTATTTTTGTGCCCTCCCCAGCACGTGTAATAATCGTCTTTACCTCATGTGCCGAAAGATTTTGGGCCTCATCAATTATAATGAATTGGTTAGGAATACTTCGTCCTCGAATATAGGTCAACACTTCAATTTCAAGTTGCCTCTTTTTGATGAGAAGATCAATGGCGCTATCAATCACAGATTCACTGCCTCTCTCGCGATCTTTCTCTCGCCGCGTCCGCAGGAGAAACTCAAGGTTATCATAAATTGGCTGCATATACGGACGGACCTTCTGATGCTTTTCTCCGGGAAGGAACCCTATATCCTTGCCAAAGGGAACAATCGGGCGGGCACAAAGCATCCTAACATAGATTTCGGCATGGATTGTTTGCTCAAGGCCACAGGCCAAAGCAAGTAACGTCTTTCCAGTACCTGCCGGACCCATCAGATTAACCAATTTAATGTCAGGATTAGTGAGCATTTCCAAAGCCCAAGATTGCTCCAGATTTTTAGGCCTGATATCCCAGGGAGCCAGCCCTCTCCCCATTTGATAGATTAACCTTTTCCCATCAGAAGATGAAACAAGTGGCAAAACGCTATCATCACTTAAAACCGCCTTGACACAACGGTTCGGAGATAGCGCTGACTCGAGGAGAATATACCTATCTTGATAAAGCAGAGACACGTCATGATCGTCAAGAGAAAGCGTTAAAATCTCCTCCACAATGGGAGGTAATACAACTTTGTCATTATGATAATCGTCCGTTAAAATTCCTAACGCATCCGCTTTAACACGCATGGCAATATCTTTAGTAACTAAAACAACAGGTCGTTCTTCTTCGTGGGTTAAACTCAGAGCAACTGCAAGAATTCGATTGTCTGCCAGTGCCATATCTGATTTTAAGGGCAAGATCTCATTGGAGTAATGATTTAATTCAATGCGTATCTTACCTCCATTGGACAGAAGAACACCTTGAGATAGTTGCCCTTTTTCTCGCAATCGGTCAAGATGACGAATCGCTTCCCGAGCGGCCCGACCGATGTTTTCTAAGAGGCGTTTCTTACTTTCAATTTCCTCCAGAACTACATAGGGAATAATGACTTCATTCTCTTGGAATTGATAGATGGCATTAGGGTCATGCAATAACACGCTAGAATCGAGTACATATACTTTTTGCAACTATATACACCCCTTCGTCTAAACCGTCCTAATTATAGTCTATTCCATAAAATTCCAAATTCTCTATTTTTTAATTAGATATTCCTTTCGATATTCAAACCTTTTCTAAATGTATATTCCCAACCTTACCAAGCATTCGCAAAACCTATTTTCATACGTTTTGTCCCTAAGGACGACAAACTTATTTTTATAAATAAAGACAAGAGCGGTTCTATCTTGCATCTATAAAAAGCCAAGATGAACCGCCCCTCTAGGACAATCTATATAATAATTATAAGCAATGCTTTCTAAGTTTTTCGATATCGATTAACGAAAGAGATTAGTCTACTTTCCGTTCAGAACCATTTCAGCCTGCTTAATAAGATGATCTGGAACAACCACCGATCCACCGAAGGCTCGAACCATAGGACGATATCCTGAGTCGCTGAGTTTTTTGAGGTAAGCCTCAGTTGCAGGAGGTAGTGTACTAAGTTTAGGGTTAATCAGAAGAACCGGATCACTGGTCTTTGCCGCTAAGGCACTTCCTGCAAGGGCCTCAAGGTTTTCATACCCATTGGCCAAATAAACTGTCCGAGGGTTGAGTGAAAACTCGTTGAGAACTGCACCCGCGGTATCAAAACGATCAAGTCCTGCAAGACGGATTACATTTGCTGAAGGCACTAATTCTTTGACCCGAGCTTCTAATGTCTCTGGGATAACCGCTGTACCGCCAATGATATACACAGTAACAGGCTTATTAGTTGAGATATAATCCTTTGTTTTGTCAGACAGATAATTTTTACCTGTAAAAAGTGCTGGATACTGCTTTGACCCAACAAAACTAGCAGTACTCAGCGCATCGGGAAACTTTCGCCAGAAATTAAGAACACCGGGGTTCCATACTCTACCTTAACCTGGTCTACCACAGCCATAGCTGTTTCGTAACGATCAACTCCACCCAATCGGATAATAGTTTCATGCCCACGCTTCCTAAGTTCTGTTTCAAAGGATGTGTCAATTACCCCAGTACCGCCGACTATATAAAGTTTCGTATCAGGATTTGCATGTGAGGCAATATAATCAAAGGCTTCCGAAGACTCTTCAACCGTTGCCCCTACGAGCAAAATCGGAGCATCCAATTTCTTAGATAAACTACTCGAGGATAATGCATCTGTAACGTTGAGACCGGAGGCTACAATGATGTTTGCACATTGACCTCTGTTATACTCTTCCCCAATGACTCTTGACGTAGTGTAGCCATCCTCTCCTGCCAAACGAACTGCACCTTCCAAGGCTGCAGGAGGAGTAAGGGCTTTGATTAAATCCATGTAATCAAAGGAGTTATTTTCATTTACTTCCGGAATTTCAATCTCGATCGGCTTGTTAATATTTGAGGTAACCGTACTAAAGTCGACCTTCAAACTGCAGCTGCCTGTTGCTTCTTCCGTCATGCTTTGTCCCGGGTTTAGAGCCTTCATTAATTGATTAATCTCAGCCAACTCCACCCTAAGATCTAGAGCACCACTTTTCTTTACCACATACCCATCAACAATAGCATATTCCAGCTCTAATCCTTGATCACCTAATAAGGTAACATCTTTTAACTCATCCATAACAAGATTAAACTGGTCAAGAAACTCTTGTTTCTTAACCTCGAAATCCTTTAAATCCTGATCAAAGCTACTTTCTCCCTCAGGAACTTGACTAAATTTTAAGATAGTATCCATATACTCCTTAACAAACAACATTGCCTCTTCGTCCTGGGCAGAATTGTTAACAGTGTATCGGATAAATTCCTTTAGTTGTTGGTCATTAAGTTTGATTTCATAAATTTCGGCTGACTTGCTACCCTCGTTAGTTTCCAAGTACCGACTTCCTTTTGAAACCACCTTAATGTCCGGATTAAATCGTTGTGCAAAACTAGTTAAAAAAGCCACTTGCTTAACTTGCATACGTTTGCTAAATTCCGCAAGTTTGGACATATTCATACTACTTTGTTCAGCTGCACCCATATTATTCGGATTTAAGACTACATATTCCTTGCTAGCAAACTCGGGCGGTAAAGATCCTTTTGCTAGTTCAGGAAGCCTAAAAATCTCAGTAATTTTTGGAGTGTCTCCGGTTAAATCCGAATCTACCCAAACTGGCATCGTTATGTTCATCCCCTGTAAGGTCAAATTCATGTCTACTTGGGATTTACTAACCGTTCTCTCTTCATTGCTATTCATTTTAGTATCTAAGTTTAAGGTAGCATTATTCACAAACGCAACAGCAGTATCAACTTGTTGTTGGACAGCAGGGTCAAACCCTGTGCCACTTAGTTTGAAGGTCATGGTCGTCTGCTGCTGTAAAGACGTTACATTTTGCATTTTCATGCCAGCATCAAAAATGGCCTGTTGATTCTGACTACAACCTGATAAAGTAAGTGATAGTATCAGTAACATTGCGACCCAAATTAGTTTTTTCTTAAACTTCACGTAGTTTCCTCCCTACTTTCGTATTTATACTACTTCTATAATAAACTACTGATACCTCCCCATGACAAATTTTTTCCTAAAAATATACTATGTAATGGATTGATTGTTAATGTTTTCATTAATAATTCTCCAAACTTGCATAAACAAAGGCCGTTGGCTTATTACGAACTATTTCCTTCGTAAGCCAACGGCCTCTATGTCTTATTTAACGACAATATTAACCAGTTTACCCGGAACTGTAATCACTTTAACAATGGTTTTTCCTTGGGTCCATTCTGTAACTTTGGGCTGAGCCATGACCAACGTTTCCAGCTCAGCTGCTGAGATATCAGCTGCGACTTGAATGCGGTCCCGAACTTTCCCATTCACCTGGAGAATAACCGTCACCTCATCTTGTACGAGAGCCGCTTCATCCACTTCAGGCCAAGGCTGGAGATGAATGCTTTCTGTATGGCCTAATTCGCTCCAAAGCTCTTCTGTAATATGGGGAGCAATGGGGGCTAGAAGAATAAGAATTCCTTCCAAGGCCTCTCGACCAACTGCAGGATCCGCCGTTGGTTTTTCCTTGTAGAGGTATAAAGCATTAACCCATTCCATAATTGTGCTAATGGCAGTATTAAAGTTATAACGCTTCCCAATATCATTAGTTACTCTCTGTATGGCCAAATGAGTATGCCGTCGCATTTCTTTACTATCTTTGTCTAAGGCTTTCCACTGATCCGAAGCTGTGAGAGCCGATGTTTGACTTTGAACTCCTCTAATGAGGGGCTCGTACTGAGCGACCAAGCGCCAAACTCGATTTAGAAAACGATAGCATCCTTCAACCCCTTGATCGCTCCACTCTAAATCTCTATCTGGAGGAGCTGCGAAGAGGATAAACAAACGGGCAGTATCTGCCCCATATTTACCAATAATTGCTCCCGGACTAACAACATTCCCCTTGGACTTAGACATTTTAGAACCATTCATACAAACCATCCCTTGGGTAAGTAAGTTTTGAAAAGGTTCATCTGCTTCCAAGTAGCCAAAATCTCTTAAACCCTTAGTAAAAAAGCGTGCATATAAAAGATGCAGGATCGCATGTTCCACTCCACCAACGTATTGATCAACATTCATCCACTGATTAGCTGCTTCTTTAGAAAAAGCCTTTTCTGGATTGCGCGGGTCAGTGTAGCGAAGGAAATACCAGGAAGAACAAGCAAAGGTGTCCATGGTATCCGTTTCTCGTCGAGCAACTCCCCCGCACTTAGGACAGGTTGTTTCGATGAACAAGGATGAAGTCGCCAAGGGATTTTCCCCCGATTTAAAGACTACATCAGGTGGCAGCATAACTGGCAGTTGTTCTTCAGGTACAGGTACGGTTCCACAGGAATCACAATAAATCATGGGAATCGGAGCTCCCCAATAACGCTGACGAGAAATAAGCCAATCCCGCAGACGGAAATTAACCTTCCGTTGACCTATACCCAGCCGCTCTGCTTCATCGGCAATCCGTTCTAAAGCCTCATCACTCATGAGTCCATCAAAAGAACCGGAATTAACCATAAAACCTTCTCCAGTGTAGGCAGCTTTAAGTGGCAGGTCCTTCTCTTCCAACAACTTTTCCAGAGGCATAATAACCGTATTAATATCCAAGCTATACTTGGTCGCAAATTCAAAGTCCCTTTCGTCATGAGCCGGCACACCCATAACTGCCCCAGTCCCATATTCAAGCAGGACATAGTTTGCAATCCAAATCGGTACTTTCTTGCCACTTAAGGGATTTAGACAATAAGCTCCGATGAATAGACCTTCCTTTTCTGCATCTGTAGCTGTCCGGGCAATTTCATTGAGACCTTTCATTTTTTCGATGAAAGCTAACACGTCCGCCTCATAGCCTGTCCCACTCACTAACTCAAGAACCAGCGGATGTTCCGGTGCAAGAACTACATAGCTCACCCCAAACAGAGTGTCAACACGAGTCGTATAGACAGAAATTTTTTCAGGGCGTTCTTCCAAGGCAAACTTAACCTCTACACCTTCAGAACGGCCGATCCAGTTCCGTTGCATAGTTTTTACCTTTTCAGGCCAACCCGGTAACTTATCTAAATCCTGAAGCAAGGCTTCCGCATAATCCGTGATTTTGAAGAACCACTGTTCCAGATTTTTCTTTGTGACTAAGGTATCGCACCTCTCGCACCCACCGTCCACAACTTGTTCATTAGCAAGCACCGTGGCACAGGAAGGACACCAGTTTACAGCCGCCTTCTTCTTATATACCAACCCATGTTTATGAAACTCTAAGAATAACCATTGTGTCCATTTATAATACCCGGGATGACAGGTCGCAACTTCCCGGTCCCAATCATAGGAAATCCCCATTTCTTGGAGCTGGCGCCGCATATTTTCTATGTTTTTCCAGGTCCAGTCCGCCGGAGGTGTCTGATGCTTGATAGCTGCATTTTCAGCGGGTAAGCCAAAGGCATCCCAGCCAATAGGGTGAAGGACATTATGTCCGGTCATCCGTTTGTAACGAGCAATGACATCTGCAATTGAGTAATTCCGCACATGCCCCATATGTAGATCTCCCGAAGGATAAGGAAACATAGCCAAAGCATAATACTTGGGTTTTGAAGAATCTTCCTCCGTTTTATAAGCCTTTTTCTCTACCCATTTTTTCTGCCACTTAGATTCGATCTCAGGAAACGAGTATCTCTCTTGCATAAAAAAATCTTCCCCCTTAGAAATAACTGAAAAAACTCCCGTCCCTAAAGGGACGAGAGAGCCGTCTTCGACTTAGTGCTCCGCCGGACTTGATGACATGACCTCTGCATCTTTCCAGAGACGTTCAAGCTGATAAAATTCACGCTGATCCGGAGTCATAACATGAATCACTAAATCACCGCCACAATCCATCAACACCCAGTTAGCCGTTGGCAATCCTTCAAGATGAATGACAGGTATTCCAATTTCCGGCAGCTTCTCTTCTAAATGGTCCGTGATCGCTTTAACCTGAGTCGTCGTATTTCCAGTCACAAGTAAGCAATAATCCGTGACCATTGAAATTCCCTTTAAATTCAAAAGGGTAATGTCTCCACCTTTTTTGTCTTCTACATAACCGACCACTTGGTTAAGCATTTTTTGATCCAGTTCCAATAGTTAACCTCCTTTGTAAATCATCAAATGTCAATTGAGTTAAAGGATGAATGGGGCGTTTGCCCTCTTTTAAATATATTAACGTGTGTTCAACACAGGCTAATGTACCCTTTTCTAAATTATCATACAAGGATTGACGCAAAAAGTCCACTTTTGCAAAATCACGGTCAGGTTCCGTTAGATCAGCACTGTAAATCAACATCTCCAAAGGGCACATTCCCGGCCTTCCCAAGGTATGATTGGCAACAGCTGCCAGGATCTCTGCATCATCTAATCCGTAATAATGTTCCAACCAATAAGCCGCCACAGATCCGTGTAGAACATAAGGGCTTTGCTCATCTTCAGGATACTTAAGCAAATTCCACCGCCGTGCATACCTTAACTGACTTTTCAAGGGAACTTCCTTTGCTAAATCATGCACTAATCCTGCACAACGAGCTTTAACCGGATCCAATCCATGATGTAGAGCTAACTTTTCCGCCCAATCTGCGACCCCCACTGTATGTCTAAAACGTTCTTCTGAAAGAACACGAGCCGCTAGATCCCTCAGCACCCCAACTTGCAATATCACGTATCTCGCTCCTCTTTTATCTCCACATTTCTCTTAATTATTCTATTTTAACAATTAAATGCTTAGGATGCAAAAGGGAGACCCCACAAAGCTTTCAGAGGTCTCCCTTACAGTCGTAGAGTATTACATTTGCTTCGGTTTGGCTTCATTGACCGTTAATGGTCTTCCACCAAAATCTTTGCCATTTAACTCCTGTGCCATACGTTCCGCATCCGTTTCTTCAACTTCGATAAAGCCAAACCCCCGGGATCGGCCAGTCTCACGATCGGTAATAATCCGACTGCTTTCCACCTGACCATACTCGCTGAAGAATTCTCCGAGTTCCTCGGCTGTCGTATTCCACGGAAGATTTCCTACATATAGTGTTGTTGCCATGATAACTGTCACCTCTTGTCTCGTATTAATCACTGATCGTTTTTAGTATGGTCAAATACGGACAGAGTATGCGACAAAAATTTTGATAGTTCTCAAACAACTAAAAATAAGCAATCTTACTACCTCAAAGAACTTATTCTACATAAAGCCCAAGCTCTTCCAGATAAAGACGAACAGGCTCAGGCAAAAGGTATCTGATTGGTTCTCCACGCCGAACTCGTGCCCTAATATCCGTTGACGAAATTGCCAGAGCGGGAACTTCCAAATAATGAATTTTCCCCTGAGTTTCTGGATGTTCCTGTTGAACCTTTAGGAAAAAGTCACTAGCATCAAACCCTGGACGAGCGGCACCAATAAATTGGATCAACTTAAAAATCTCTTCCGCTTCACGCCACGAAAAGATCTCTAAGAGCGCATCCGACCCCGTGATAAAATAAAGCTCATCTTCCGGCCATGTGCGTCGTAAGACACGTAAGGTTTCAACCGTATAAGATGGACCTTCCCGTTCAATTTCCAAAGCAGAAATATCAAAGGCAGGATTATCCTGAATAGCACGCTTCACCATCTCGAAGCGTACTTCTCCAGCTGAGATGTCTCTTCGATTTTTATGCGGCGGAGTTCCAGTCGGAATAAATAATACTTTACTTAACTTGAACTCCCCACGCGCCATTTCCGCAGCAACCAAATGCCCATAATGAATTGGGTCAAAGGTGCCGCCCATGATTCCAATTTTCTTCATTTTCGCCTCTAAACCATTATTATTTTAACTAGTCGACAATGCAAAACAAATTCTTTATCAGTATACCACTCTCAACCCATTATCACGCGTTTATCCGTAATAAATATTTGTAATTTACAACACTTTGTTTAGACTCCTTGCTCTAAAGGTTTTCCTTGCTGGGAAACAGAGTCCCTAGCCCTAACATCTGGCAAAGTAAAGGCAAGTATTATACCTAAGACAGGCAATAGGCTTATCAGGTTCATAGTTAGAGGCAAGCCAAAGTTGTCCGCGATTACCCCTAGTAAGGTTACCCCGATAGATCCCATACCAACACCAAACCCAAGCATTAACCCCGAGGCTAAACCGACGTTATTAGGTAATAGCCTTTGCCCGAAAACCACGGTAACTGAAAAGGTCGAGATGATTGACGCGCCAGTAATAAAAGCAAAAATGGGAATCCATGGACCATTGAAGTGTAAAAACGGGTAGACAGTGAGTAAGGATATAATCATAGAAATCACCAATCCATTCCGTCCACCAAAACGGTCGGCAAACGGCCCGCCCAAAAGCGTCCCTACCACCCCGGCAATTAAAAACGTGCTCACCAGATATTCAGGCTCAGCAATTCCTTTAAAGCTGGGAAAATAAAAGGGAATGAAATAAACTAAACCAGAGTGTATCCAAGATCTCACAGTGATATATAGTATCAAACGAATTAAGTTTCCTGTTCTCTTTCCATTACCAGCAATTGGTGTCTGTTCTATTCCCCTTTTTTGTGTGTGGGATTTTTGCGCTAAAATTTTCTTAAATCGAGGCAACAAGAAAATAAAAATAAGAGCGGTCAAGGCTCCCGGAATCATGAGCCCCTCAATTGAGTCCAAGCCCGCAAAACCCAATAGAAACATTGCGAACATGGGGCCAAGGCCAAAACCAAGATTTCCTCCTACGGAAAACACTGCCATGGAGGACCCGGCCTTGCTATCCTCGCTGGCAAAATGGGCCACTTTGGATCCTTCTGGGTGGTATCCCGCCACCCCAATACCACTTAGCAGTACCGCAACTAACAGCAATTCGTAGGAGTTAACCATTCCTGTTAATGCCAAACCAAAGCCGGAAAGGAAAAGTCCCAGAGGCATTAACCAAGGCATACTGTACCGATCGCTAAACACCCCAAAAATAGGCTGTATAATTGCTGAACTAAAGGTAAAAGCCAACACAACAGTACCCACTTGAAAATAGCTAAGATGAAGGCTTTGAGCTAAAAAGGGCATTAAGATAGGAAGGATTCCCTGACCTAAATCGACAACCAAATGACCTAAGCTCAAAACCCATAAGTAAGGGTTAATCAATTTTTTCCCCTCTTTCTATTTCCTTCTGTGATTCTTTCTAATAATCATTCCATAAACTAGCTCGAATTCCTTCCGCTTACCCTTCTTGCACCACGCTCAAATCAACAGAAAACTCGAGGAATTAGTAGGTGTAAAAATGCGAATAATACTAGAGTTATAAACAAACCTTGCTTCAAAGCTGGAAGAATCCTTACGATAATTACGACTTAATAACTCAGGGGGAGGTGAAACTAGTGATTTCCTTTACCGAACTTTTTACATCTGATTTCATGCGACATTACACTCAGTATGAATCCATCGATGAATTACTATCATCGGGTGGATTTGTCGTAAATTCAGAAGAAGATTACGAAGCTATCCCTGATGAAGCTATAGATGCGCACGTCCGAAAGACGACTAATTTCCTTTCATGGAAAGAAATGCTCACTAAAGCCGTAGATGCATATACTCATTAAATCCTTACATATAGTCTAAGAATTTATTACCAGCTTGGCGGACTTGAAAAGGGCTTACTGACATTATCAGCAAGCCTTTTGTTTAGTGGATAAGATTTCTAACAAACAATCTATTCCCTTACACGATTTTCGTCGTCCATTCCTCCAGGTTCCACACATCCGTGACCCAATCTTCGTAAAAATCCGGTTCATGGGAAACGACAATGACAGTTCCTTTATATTCCTTAATCGCCCGCTTAAGTTCAGCCTTAGCCTCTACATCCAAATGATTCGTAGGTTCGTCAAGAACCAACCAGTTCACATCTTTCAGCATCAGCTTACACAAGCGAACCTTGGCATTCTCTCCTCCACTCAAAACCATCATTTTGCTGGAGATGTGTTCACTAGTCAAACCACATCTAGCTAAGGCTCCGCGCACCTCAGAGTTTGTCATGCCGGGAAACTCATCCCACACTTCCTCCAGTGCCGTCTTAGTATTCTTGCGACTGGATTCCTGCTCGAAGTAACCCGGGTAAAGGTAGTCTCCTAACTCAACTTCACCGGACACGGTTGGGATAAAACCGAGGAGTGTCTTTAGCAAGGTGGATTTTCCTAATCCGTTCACTCCACGGATGGCAACTTTCTGTCCACGCTCCAGGGCTAAATCCAAAGGACGAGTTAAGGGCTCATCATAACCCAAAACAATATCCCTTGCTTCAAAAATCATCTTTCCGGGAGATCGAGCTTCTCTAAACTTAAACTTTGGTTGAATCCTCTCCCGAGGTCGCTCAATCAGATCCATTTTTTCCAGCTGCTTCTGCCGGCTTTTTGCCCGCCCAGTCGTTGAAATCCGTGCTTTATTACGAGCAATAAAGTCTTCGAGGCGGTCCACTTCTTTTTGCTGCTTATCATAGGCTTTTAGTTCATGGATCTTTCGAGTTTCTAGGAGCTCCATAAATTGTTCGTAGTTTCCTGTATAGCGTGTCAACAGCGCATTTTCCACATGATAAATAACGTTAATAACGCTATTCAAAAATGGCACATCATGAGAAACAAGAATAAAAGCATTCTCGTACTGATTAAGGTAGCGTTTTAACCATTCAATATGCTCTACATCTAAAAAGTTCGTTGGCTCGTCTAAAATTAAAATGGTTGGATTTTGCAGTAATAGTTTGGTCAATAAAACCTTTGTCCTCTGTCCACCGCTTAAATCCGCTACATCCTTGTCCAGACCAATTTCTCCAAGCCCCAGTCCATTAGCAATTTCTTCAATTTTTGCATCAATCATATAAAAACCATTAAGCTCTAGAATGCTCTGGATTTCTCCTACGTCTTCCAGAAGCTTGTTCATTTCACTTTCGGAGACATTTCCCATTCGGTCATACATCTCCAAGGTCTCTGCTTCTAAGTCATACATTCCCTGGAAGGCCTCTTTAAGCACATCTCGAATGGTCTTCCCTTTGGACAAAACCGTATGCTGATCTAAGTAACCCACCGTCACTCGATTCGACCATTCCACCTTACCTTTATCAGGCATAAGCTTACCTGTAATAATATCCAGAAAGGTCGATTTCCCTTCCCCATTCGCTCCAACTAAGCCAACGTGCTCACCTTTTAATAAACGAAAGCTAACATCTTCAAAGATCTTACGTCCACCAAACCCATGGCTGACATTTTCAACAGTTAAAACACTCATCTGACTTTACTTCTCTCCCTTAAGTAAACTTATATGTGCAGAGCTCCTCCCCTTTGAAAAAGCGGGAGTCTTACTTATCAAACATTCCACCGACCTTGCGTCGTTTGATGCCTTTTCTCTTTTCTCCGATTTTCTGCATAGCTTTAATAGGACCGCCTTGTTGAGAGCTCTTCAGTTTCTTCTCCTCAACCAACTTTTTCATCAAGTCCAAGGTGTTTTTATCCATTATTTTTATCCTCCAATTGTTTAAGTCAAATCGCTAATTCAAAGAACATTGTTCCTAGCCCTTGTTTTGCTCTATCTTCTCTGCCAGTTCCGTCAAATACGTCCAACGTTCGAGCAGATCATCTAGTTTTTGTTCAAGGGTTTGTTGTATTTTTACTAACTCATTTAGCTTTCCAAAATCACTACCCGCCTCATTCATGGCTTGGTTGGTTTTTTGAAGTTCTTCTTCAACTTGAGCAATCTGAGCATCAATCTTAGCATATTCCTGTTGCTCTTTATAGCTCATTTTCAGAGGACGTTCTTTCTTCCTCTCTGATTCTTCCTTTTCCAACCCCACATCAATGCCTCGGAAGTTTTTTGCTAAAGACGCTAGTTTCACGGCCTGTTCAGCTTCTTGTTCAGCAGCATATGCCTGCTCACGATAGTCCGAGTAATTTCCCTCATAGGATCGGATTTCTCCGTCCCCTTCAAAAGCAAAGATCTTATCTGTGACACGATCCAGAAAATAGCGATCATGAGAAACAGCGATGACTGCCCCCGGAAAATCATCCAGATAGCTTTCCAAGATCGTTAAGGTTTGAATATCTAAATCATTGGTAGGTTCATCTAATAAAAGAACATTCGGCGCACCCATCAAGATCCTCAATAGATACAGCCTGCGCTTTTCCCCTCCGGAGAGTTTATTAATCTGAGTCCATTGAACGGCTGGTGGAAACAAAAAGCGTTCTAACATTTGAGAGGCCGTCAAAAAACCTCCATCTGCCGTGGGAATTACTTCCGCTACGGCTTTGATCGCATCAATCACTCGTATATCCGGATCGAAATAGGTGTTTTCCTGAGAAAAATATCCCAAGTTAACCGTCGTCCCCAATTCTATGCTTCCACGATCCGGTGTCAGGTTACCGGCAATTAGATTTAGCAACGTAGACTTGCCGCTTCCATTAGGGCCAATAATCCCTATCCGGTCATTTCTCAAGAGGATATAACTGAAGTTCTTAATGACCACCCCCCGATCAGGAAACTCTTTTCGAACGTCAGTACATTCTAGAATCTTCTTTCCTAAACGAGATGCCCCAGTCGGCATTTCAATCCGACCTGCCTGCTCCAGTGGCTTCTCAGCCTGCAGCTTTTCAAAACGCTCAATCCTAGCCTTTTGCTTTGTCGTTCGAGCCTTAGCCCCTCTCCGCATCCAAGCAAGCTCGCTGCGAAAGAGATTTTGGCGTTTTCGCTCAGTAGCTTCCACCTGCTCCTCTCGTTCTGCTTTTAACTCCAAGAAGCGGCTATAATTACCTGGATAAGGATAAAGCTTCCCCTGGTCTAACTCAAATACTCGACCAACCACACGATCAAGAAAATACCGATCGTGGGTGATCATTACCAGCACACCTTTGCGTTTATGAAGATACTGCTCCAACCAGTCGACAGTATCGTTATCAATGTGGTTGGTTGGCTCATCAAGAATCAGGATATCGGTAGGGGTAATGAGAGCACTAGCTAAGGCAACCCGTTTTCTCTGTCCACCTGAAAGATTTCCTACCAAGGTGTGAAACCCTGAAATCCCCAGCTTATTCAAGATGGTTTTGGCCTCGTTTTCAAGTTGCCAGGCATCCAACTCATCCATTTGCTGACCTAAGGTGATTAACCTTTGCTGAAGTATCGGATCATCGGAATCTTCATTCAGCTTTTCTAAGGCTAATTCATACTCCCGCAGCAACCTCATCTCCGGGGAATTCCCTTTAAAGACCTGCTGTAAGACTGTTGCAGAATCCTCGAACTCCGGATTTTGAGGGAGATACTCTAAGCGGATACTATTACCTGTCGTAACTTTGCCCTGATCTGGCCATTCGATACCCGCCAATATTTTAAGCAATGTAGACTTGCCCGTCCCATTGACTCCAATAATCCCAATTTTTTCCCCTTCGTCGATCCCAAAGGAAATGTCTGTGAAAAGAACCTTCTCGCCATAACTTTTTGTCAAATTCTCAGCAGTTAAGACATTCATACTAACCCTCTTTTCCTTAGCAAAAGCTGTAGAACATCTTATTATATCATAGTTCGAGGAAGGATGCCCAATGATTAGTGACTCGAACAGGACGTTCAAGATTAGAGAACTGCCATAGAGCAAAGCCTTATGGCCAAGTTTGCAGAATAGAAAAAAAGCTGCTCTTAGTTAATCCAATTCGGAAACCAAGAACAGCCTCTCTGGGGTAGGCGGCCGGTGATACCGCCCCACTTTTTTTACGAGCTTATCTTAAGTCTTTTCATTACATAAAACTCGTTAATCAAGGCATCTAATTTACAGCTAATACTCACAACTCGATAATCAGTGAGATTTTTGTCGGAAGCAACTTCATGCATTTCTAATCTTAATTCTTCTATTTGCTGATCTATTAACTGCTCCATTTTGGAAAACCTCATTTCAACAAATTAATGAACCTTGGAACATTCTAATATATTTTCCAAATATCATCAACAATATATTAGATAAACTTTTGTCGAAAGGAGATGAATTGAGCAGACTAGGAAATAGTCAGTATATTCCAATAGTTTCCTAAATACTCCAGACAATTTTTCCTCTCTTAAACACCATTTCAACGGGATTACTTCCAAAATGATAGGGCAAATAATTTAGATTCGGAATATCTAGGATAACCACATCTCCTTGTTTTCCAACCTCTAAACTCCCTATTTGATTTGCCCTTCCGATAGCATGCGCTGCATTAATCGTCACCGCAGTCAACGCTTCCTCCGGGGTCATCCTTAGGTAAAGACAGGCCAAGGTTAAAACCAAAGGCATGGATTCCGTAGGAGAGGATCCGGGGTTCGAATCCGTAGCCAGCGCTACAGGTACCCCTGCTCGAATCATCTCCCTCGCTCTGGCATAGGAATTCTTAGCAAGATTAAAGGAAGTCGCCGGAAGCAGCACGGCAATCACACCTTGTTGGGCTAGAGCAGCAATTCCTTCATCTGAAGCTTGGAGTAAATGATCGGCGCTAATAACACCTAGTTTTGCTGCTAATTGTGCTCCTCCTGCTGAAGCTAATTCGTCTGCATGCATTTTTAACTTAAGATTTAAGGCTTGCGCCTTTACTAAAATCCGCTCACTGGATTCAAGACTAAAAACTCCCGGTTCACAAAAAACGTCACAGAATTCCGCTTGGCCCTCAGCAGCAATTTGAGGCAACATCTCATCCACAACATAGTTGGTAAACTCCTCTTCGCTGTAACCTGGCGGAACCGCATGGGCTCCCATAAACGTTGGTACCAAATCAACCGGCTGTTCTCCATCTAACTCATGGATAAGACGCAAAGCCCGCAGTTCTTCCTCCACCGTTAAGCCATAACCACTCTTCGCCTCAACCGTCGTGGTTCCCATGCTGAGCATTGTCCGAAGTCGACGATGTGTTTGCGCCTTAATCTCTTCATCCGAAGCCTGCTTTGTACTCCGAACTGTCGAAAGAATTCCTCCACCTTGTTTAAGTATCTCGAGATAGGGAACCCCTTTTAACTTTAAGGACAATTCATTCTCCCGTGAACCGGCGTAAAGAACATGGGTGTGAGGATCCACGAACCCCGGAGTAACAACTTTACCCCGTGCACTTATTTCCTTTGTATCAGGTCCTACCCAACCCTTGGCGCGAAGGTCCTGTGTTGTGCCTACTGCAACAATTTTTCCCTCTCGGATAGCCACGGCCCCGTCTGCGATCAACCCGATCTTCGACATATCTTCCCCGCAAGCTGGACTCTCGGAATAACCACTCATCGTCGCCATCATTTGCGCAGAATGGATTAAGAGATCGGCATAAACCACATAATCATCTCCCTTCAAGTCAATTTTATTAGAATACTTGGCTGGCGCCCGAAGACACTGTCTTCGCACGGGTTAGCTTATCTTAAAAGCCTTCAGGCGTAGGCGGCAGCCTTAGTTGCACTTATGCTTCAGACGACGAAGACACCGTCTTCGCACGGGTTAAACCTTCTTGCAGCACTGTCTTCGCACGTATTAGCCTTCTTGCAGTATCAACGAAAAGTTATACTTTCTGTCTAGTAAAAGCAAAAGAACCTTCCCCTGCTTCCTTAAACTGTTTTCTAAACTTGGAGAAGTCAACAACTAGTTATACTGGTTTGGATTTGCCAAATTTTATGCGGCTGTGAGCACAATTTTGCTGTTCAGCACACATCTCACAGGTTATTGCGCAAGACAAATTCGGCTTATTGAGCTTTTCACCAACTGGGATAACTAAGGTGTGAGATTTTACCGGAGACATTAACATTCCTTCCCCTAAGGTGATGCCCAGTTCACCCCCATCAAGAAGAGTAAATAAGATTTTCTGAGCTTCCAAAGGAATCTGATAACCACCCGGGCATAAGTTATGACCCGTCTGTAAACCGCGAGCTAGCACCTGCTCAACAACCATGCCCCTTAACAATTCCAAAGCCTCATCAAGGGCAACGGTCCCGCAACCATCCAAGACCATGCCATCGAGCATCTCCCCTGCTTCAAACAAACGGATTGATTCTTTTTCGAGAGGAAAACCAATCGTCTGAATCGCAATTAACACCTCGGTTGCTCCCGTAAAAAACGAGGTAACAGCCTTAATAGGATACTGGTTTGCCAGAAGAATTTCTCCCGGACCCGTGACTTCCACTGGGATATAGCCATAGATACAGCGAGCTTCAATAAGCTCTAAAGCTTTGAGGCGCATCTGTTCAATCACAGGTTTAAAGTTCTGACTCCGCTTAGAATCTGCATCCGGCATGCCGATTCGCCGATAGATCTCTGAAGTATCTAACTTCAAGTTATCCCACGTAATATATTCCATTATTTTCCTCCCAAACTTGCGGCCTCCAAAGATGCTATAGCCTGTCCAAACCCGAAATCCTAGTATCAATAATTAAACTCAAACTGGGAAGGCTATATGTGATTAATTCTTAAGGAGGCCGTCAAAATGCTCTGTGCAGAAGTATCAATTTACCCGCAAAAAACGAATAACGCTAGTCAAGTCATTACAAATGCTATTCAAACCTTATCCCAAGAAAACGTAGAATACAAAGTGGGTTCTCTCAGCACCCATATTGATGGAAACGATGAACAAGTATGGACTGGAATCAAGAAAATCTTCACTGAAGCTCAAAACTCAGGCGAAGTAAGCATGGTAGTCACTATTTCAAATTCCGCCCACTAAAATGCAAGGAATCGATCCATCGAAGGGGTTAGCAATCAATGCTAACCCCTTTTTTCGAACGTTTCATCTCCCGTCGTCCTAAGCCCCCTTCGACCCACAAGCCAGAGTAAGTTTCTTAGCTTAAGGAGCACTTTAGAGGAATCGCGTCAATGGACGCAGACGACGAGGCGTGAAGAAACGCAATGGTTCACATTCAGAAAGCCCAGAGGTTTTGCGTTTTAGCCTCGACGGCAAGGGAATAGCGATGGATCACGATAGTGTCCGGTACGATACTCTCCGGTGGAGAGTATCGCCGAAGCCGTGATCCCGTAAGGAAGACCTAACGGCGAAGGATACACTATCGCCGAAGCCGCGATCCTTATAGGAATACCTTACGGCGGAGGATGTAAGACTGGGCTAAGAAACTTACTCCCTAACCAACCGATCAATCAATTCATCCTTGGGAATAAACGGAACTGTAATATGTCCTAAACCTTTATACCGTTCATTAAACTCGATACTCGTCTCAATGGAATGTTCGTTTCTAGCCCAAGACCGTCGCGCAACTCCACCGATCACGTCCCATAATAGAGCAGATTTTATGATGCTGTCCACTCGCTCGCTCCCATCAAGCACCAGGCCAAATCCACCATTGATAGCTTTACCAATGCCGACGCCTCCTCCATTATGTAGAGAAACTAGACTCATACCCCGGGCGGCATCTCCCGCGAAGCTTTGTACCGCCATGTCGGCCATGACATTACTGCCATCTTTGATGTTTGCAGTCTCTCTAAATGGAGAATCTGTTCCACTTACATCATGATGGTCCCGACCCAGCATGACGGGCCCAATCTCCCCGCTCCGAACCATTTGATTGAATTTGAGAGCAATCTTAATTCGCCCTTCAGCATCTTGGTAAAGAATTCGGGCCTGGGTTCCAACGACTAGTTTGTTTTTCTCAGCATCTTTAATCCAAATATAGTTATCTCGATCTTGACCCCGGCGATTAGGGTCGATACAAGCCATCGCTGCAGCGTCAGTTTTACGTAAGTCTTCCGGTTTACCACTTAGACAAACCCATCTAAAGGGTCCATACCCGTAATCAAAAAGCTCAGGCCCCATAATATCCTCTACATAGGATGGGAAAATAAAGCCGTCTTTCTCATCCACGCCGTTTTTTGAGATCTCGTTTACTCCGGCATCATAAACAGCTTTCATAAACGAATTACCATAATCAAAGAAATACGTCCCACGTTCTACCAGCGTCCGAATTAATTTAAATTGACGAACCAAACTCCGGTCTACAAGCTTTTTAAACTCGACTCGATCAGTTGCCAGTAACCTCGTCCTCTCGTCGAAGGAGATTCCTTGAGGGCAATACCCTCCTTCATAGGCAACGTGACAGGAGGTCTGATCACTCAGCAAATCCACTTTGATTTGATGATCAACCGCATACTCCAATAAATCTACAACATTACCCAGATAGGCGATGGAGATGGGTTCTTCTTTTTGCACATACTCAGCTGCAATACGAAAAACTTCTTCTAGATCTGTAGAGGCTCTACTGACCCAACCCTGCTCATAGCGAGTCTTGATTCTAGACTCATCCACCTCAGCAATAATCCCCACACCACGGGCAATCTCTACGGATTTTCCTTGAGCTCCACTCATGCCGCCAAGACCTGACGAAATAAACAAACGCCCTCTTAAATCCCCATCGTGGGGAATACCTAACTTCATTCGCCCAGCATTAAGTAAGGTATTAAAGGTACCATGCACAATTCCCTGGGGGCCAATATACATCCAACCCCCGGCTGTCATCTGACCATAGTTCGCGACACCCATCTGTTCAGCAATCTCCCAATCCTTCTGATTGTCAAACATCCCGACCATTAAAGCATTGGTGATGATGACTCGCGGAGCTTCTGGACGAGAGGGGAACAATCCGACGGGATGACCGGATTCCATGACCAGGGTCTGCTGATCCGTCATAACTTCCAGATAGTTCTTAATCAAGCGATACTGCAACCAGTTTTGACAGACACTTCCTGTTTCGCCATAAGTCACAAGTTCGTAAGGGTAAAGTGCCACCTCAAAATCCAGGTTATTATCGATCATTACCTGAAAAGCCTTACCCTCTATACAGTTTCCCTTGTATTCCTCGATAGGTTTGCCGTACAATCTCCCCGCCGGACGATAACGATAGGCATAAATCCTGCCTCTGGTTCGTAGTTCCTCTAAAAATTCCGGCGCCAATTGTTCATGTAATTCTTCGGGAACATAGCGCAAGGCATTCTTGAGAGCAATTTTCGTTTGATTGAGAGATAGGCTATACCCTCGATCCGGAGCCCGTCTAATCCCTTCCACAAATTCTTGCATTTCAGGCAATTCTGAGTCCAGCTTAACTGTCATAGCTTGAGAAATGTCATAGTTACTGATCATGCTTGATCACTCCTCACTTGAATCTTTAAAAGAAACTTGACGAGGTACTCAATAGGTCTTACCCCAAGTCTCTATGGTTCTCATGGTTTTAGAAATAGGTACAGTCATCCCTCAGGACTCCTGTACCCTTTCATTATACCTATCTTAACCTATATTATCTGTCATACCCAATAATCACGGATTAAATTACTCCTAGGCGATTAATTTTTTACACAAATCTGTAGCTGCTGCAGCATCTGGTGCATATCCATCTGCACCAATTTCCTCAGCAAAACTTTGTGATATAGGGGCCCCTCCAATTACGATCTTGACAGAATCACGTAAGCCCTCTTCCTCCAGAGCCTCAATGGTATCTCTCATCGACAGCATAGTCGTTGTCAGAAGAGCGGACATACCAATAGCTTGGGGCTTATGTTCCTTAACAGCTTCAACAAAAGCTTCCGGACTTATGTCAACACCCAGATCAATAACCTTAAATCCAGCACTTTCCATCATCATAACGACAAGCTTTTTCCCAATGTCGTGAAGATCACCCTTTACCGTACCGATTAACACCGTCCCTGCAGAAGGCATGTCTCGATCCGCAATCAGGGGTTTTACCAGTTCAATTCCTGTGCTCATAGCCTTAGCAGACATCATAACCTCTGGGACAAACATATCCCCAGCTTTAAAGCGAACACCAACAACATTCATACCCGCCATTAATCCCTGATTAATTATCTCCAGGGGCTCTGTGCCATTATCGATCAGCCTCTGGGTTAATTCCTTAGCCCCATTATAGTTCCCACTGATCACCAGTTCTGCTAAATCATTTAAACTGCTCATTTAGATTTTTCCTCCTCATAATATAGGCTATCCAAAAGGTGCGCAACATAAGTTTGTTGCAGATCAATACTAAGACTATATTCTATCATATTTAAAGTGGACTTGTTCTGTAAATCTGAACTTCCAGACTTTAGCAAGGCACGAGACGCCTCTCCGCTGCTAGCCCGGGCTTAGCTCCCCCCGAGCTTTTCCTTAGCCTTCCGAAGAACTTCATTAATCTGAGCCTTTACTTCCTCAGAGACAGGTTTTGGCTGATGAGTTTCTAAGATAAGTTTGATGCGGTCTCTTGCCCGTTCAACCATGGTCTTACTGCCGTTCTCAGTCCAGTTTTCATAATTATTGAAATCCGAAAGATCTGGCATCCAGTTCTGTCTAAAATGCTTCGCCGTATGGTCATCTCCAAGGAAATTTCCTCCTGGGCCAACCCGCATGATTGACTCGACTCCTAAGGACTCTTTATCTGTATCAATCCCCTTCAACAACCGCCGGGTCCGTCCAATCACCTCATTGGAGATAACCAGCAACTCTAAAGAGCCTGTTATCCCAAATTCCATGTAGAAAACATCATGCATAATATTGCACCCTTGGAGGGCTCCCATTAAAGTGAACATCGTCGACTCCATGATTGCCTGTTCATCGCAAACCTTAGAGTTACTGCATCCAGCATAGCCCCAAGACGGAAGCTGATAATAGTGGGCCAGATCAACGGCTCCTCCTTGAAAGAGCACAGCTTCAGGTGTACCATAAACAGCCTGCATCGTGCGCATATCGAGGGGAGAATTCCCATAACCGTAAACAAAGGGAGCCCCTGGAGCTTTCAGCTGATGAATAACTAACCCGCTCAAGGCTTCAGCATTGGCCTGTACCAAAGCCCCTGCCACTGTCGTAGGAACGGATGCGCCGGCAACACCGCCACAGGCGAAATTTGAGGGAACCCCATATTCTGCAGCAATTAACAACTTTTCAATAGATTCCTTGGGATGCTGGAGCGGCGAGGTCGGCTCCGTATAGATCATAAACAGAGGTTTCTGACGCAAACGATCGTTTCCGCCTCTAACACTAGATGCCATCTCAATAATATCTTTCAGAGTATCCCCGTCTTCGGCAATAACTACTTGAGGTTTCTCTGTGTTTTGAACCATAATTGCATATTGTTCCCGGTTAATCATCAAGGGATTCACATCAGATAATAGCCCCATTGACATGACAAAATCAATATTGGGTAATTTATCACAGATTCTAATCGCCTTAGCGACATCCTCCTGACGCCAACTCCGCCGTTCTAAGGTAAAGGGATCGAGATAGTTCAACGTATCAGATCCTGTGCCAAAGTAAACATTAGACCCTTCTAAATGCAGCGCAGCATCTCCATTACGGTTATATAGTGTCACCCGTGAAGGGGCCGATTGCAATGCTTGCTTCACGAGAAAACTCGGAAAATAAACCCGGTTGCCATTTTCTACATGCGCCCCTGCCTTCCGAAGTAGTTCGACTGCCTCCTCATGGTGAATCACCATGCCTGTATCTTCGAGGATTTGACAACTTGCGAGATGTATCTCCTCTGCTTGCTTTTCCGTGAGCGTTCGAAAGAACAGCCCGTTGCCGTGTGAACTTCCTACTCCCATTACTATACCCCTTTCATACAATCCTCGGAACACCCCCTTCCCAAAGTGGGTGTTCCCTCGTAGAACTTACTTCCGACTTTGATAAAGTATAGCCGTGTCGCCTTCCCCATTAAGAAGGAGTTAGAGTCCTCTACTTCTGTACTTCCTTATTTCTTTCGTCTACTAGTCGCTTTCGCTTTATCCGTCTCAGCAATAATTTCATTTAATCCCTGCCGGATGGTTTCGTTTAATGGTTCTGAAGTATGATTAGCCACAATTTCTTTTGCCAATTCCTCAGCATTATCTTCCATGGATTTAGACCCTTGCTCTTCCCAAATCTCCCAGAATGAGCGATTAAACTGTTTAGGCGTCCACACTTCTTCACGGAAATGCTTAAAGGTATGTTCATGGCTAACATAGTTTCCACCGGGTCCCACTTCATCAATTACATCGACAGCCATGGTCTCTTCATCAATACGAGTTCCTCTTCCCATGTAACGAGCATTATCCATGAAATCGTTGCACATAGTGAGGAAGGTCAAGGAACCGGTTTTTCCGCCTTCTAGATATCCCACATCGTGAACTAGATTAGCACCCATTAACTGAGCCATTAAAATCCCATTTCCAGCCTCCATACCTGCCTGAGCATCAGGAACCGGCGAATTGACACAACCAGCTTCCGTAAAGTTTGGAATACCATAAAATTGGGATAATTGAGTCATGATAGCATAGTTCATCATGGTTTCCGGAGATCCATACAAGGTCGCGGTAGTTCTCATATCCATAGGAGTTGCACCGCCGCCAATGATAATCGGTGCTCCTTTTTGTTTTAATTGAGCCATGACGACTCCCGCTAACGCTTCAGCATTCATTAATACAATGGTTCCGGCTTTCGTTACCGGCGTAGTAGCCCCTGACAAAATTCCTGGAGTATATACCACGGGCACCCCATATTCAAAGCAAGCAAACATCTTGCCCACCCCGTCATTGGTGTGTACTAACGGAGAGATTGGCTCAGAGTAAAGTATTAAGAAGGGATTTTTCCTAAGCTCTTCTTTACCACCAACTACTAAAGCCGCCATCTCTAATTGAGCCCGCATGTTGATTTCATCATGGGCCGTAACAATCATCGGTTTTATCGTATTAGAGACCATTGCTTCTAATTGATGAAGATCGCTCACCTTAGAACTCGTATCCGAGGCGATAGCATAACTCATGACAAAATCATAATTAGGTAAATAATCCATAACCCGGCAAGCAAGTTCCACATCGTTCTTAGTAGAACGTCGACGCTTACCTGTTTCTAAATCTATCGTGTAGGGCAGGTCTGAGCCTGTTCCAAAATATGTGCGATTCTTTTCTAAAGGCATAACCCGGTTACCCTTCCGATTAGCTACCACAATTTTGCTCGGTGCTAAGCGAATGCATTCCTCTACTAACCAACTCGGAATTCGAACACGGTTCTCATTAACAATACATCCCGCATCTTTCAACAGTTGTAACGCTTCTGGGTGATCTACTTTAACTCCCGTTCGTTCCAGGACTTCTAAGGTTGCAAAATGAATTTCCTCAATCTGTCCCTCGCTCACCCAGCGCAATAATGGAGTTGTTTGTTCTATACTATTGGAACGAATCTTTTTCATTGGTAGTACCTGGTTAATAAAACTTGGAAAAAACCTAACCTTTTCCTTTCCTAATTCTTATCTGTTTATCGTTCTACACTCCAAGTTTTTGATGTCTCTCTGCTTAGCTTACCTCCAGAGTTATCTCCAATACCTAAACAACTTCAGGTATTATTGAGCTATAAACTCTGCTCCTCGCTTGCCGATATCCATATCCGCAAGTGGGTTAAGACCTGATGGACAAACATTGCAAGTTTCATGCCACTCCTTAGGAAAGGACAAATTCCCGACTTGAAGTTATTTGTTTAAGCCTTAAAAGATTCATATAGGCCCCTATAGGCTCAGTCAGACTAATTATACCAGCTTCCTTAAGGCATCTTTCTACCTTACAAAGACAAAGAATTCCCTCTAAAATAAAAGAAAGGAAAGCGTTACCGCAAAAAATATTTGCTTCCCTATTCTCTCTAGGGTCCTGACTTTTCAAGATATCTACGCGCCAAATATTTTAGCTCCGCATAAAATTATTGCGCCTTTTCTGCCCCATCATCGATAGCTTGGACCATGGAAATAGCCTTACCGGTACAAGCCTCGACACAAATCCCGCAACCCCAGCATTTGCTCTGGTCGAACATGACCCTTCTGCGCGCCTTGCCCTTCACGACCGTTTCCGCATCTCCCAGATAAAAAGCTTCGAAATGGCAGCGCTTAGCACATACTCCACAATGTGAACATTTAGTTTCATCATACTGAGCCACGTAACGAATGACTGGAAACACGCCCTTGGTTCCCTTTTCTTGAGCTAGGCGTATAGGATAACAACAGCAGGAACAACAATTACAAATATAAGTCGGTCCCTTTGTCTTCCAGTCACTATTTACTTGATGCATCAGACCGTTCCTATGAGCCGTCTTGATAAGTGCTTTCGCCTCTTCCTTCGTAAGCGAACGACCTGATGTCCGGTCGGTTATGGTTTCATCAAAACTCAAACAAGTTTCTACTGGCTTGGCACAATGCTCTGCCAACTTACGACAATTACAAGGAACTACACGAATATCGCTCACCGACTCCAGTACCTCGTCAAGATCTTCAATCATTAGAAACGTCTCCGGACACCTATCCACTACTTCTCTGTTTTTAAGCGAATCAAGATAGGAATCCATTCGCTCAGCGTAAACACTATAACACCACTGATCTAAAGCTTTTTTCAAACCCTCTTCAATCAGATAATAGTCTATATCAAACTTACATAAATAATCCAAAAGCTCATAGAAATCCGCCCCATAATAAACAAGTTCCCCATCAAGCTCTTCCTTATGAACAATATGCCTATTATAACAGCTAATCAAAAAATCCTGCACATCCTCTAAAGCGCCATCTAACCTTGACGCCACTTCAAGCACAGAACACTTCTCCCCATCCAGCCGAATCACCAGCTCCATCTCACCCTCAGAAACAAAACGAGAGAGGTGAGGAATAACAAATTCAGGCACACCAAACAAAGTAACAAACCGATCCAAATTAGCCATATACAAATCCAGCCTTTCACGATGCAAAAGTTTACAAAGCCACTTTACACCCCTTGAAAAACAATTGGGCATAAAGTGGCCAATTTAATTAGGTAAGCGACTTGCCAAAGAAATGCCTCCCCCGTTCCTAGCCCCTCGGCGCAGCACCGAAGTTGAGGTGCGTCCGCCCAGACCCAAGATAAGAGGCATTGACTTAGCTTAATGAGCATGTGAGTAGAGTCGCGTCAATGAGAGCAGCCGATAAGGCGTGAAGAAACTCAACGGTTCACATTCAGAAAGCCCAGAGGTTTTGAGTTTTAGCCTTATCGGCAAGCGAATAGCGACGGCACGAGTGCGAATGGGCTAAGTCAATGCCTCCGCCCCAAACGGGCCCGCACCTCAACTTCGCTCCAAGCCGACCTACTTAATCAATCCCTTACTCTTTAAGAACGTCGTTGAAACTTCCTCAATGGACTTCTTCTCAACGTCAGCTTGCATGTTCAGTTCAGTAATCGTCTTGGTATCTAACACAGAGCTCAATTTCTTAAGATCCTCAGCCAGGGTAGGATACGCATCCACGACTGCCTGACGTACAACAGGAGCTGCATTATAAACCGGGAACGCCTTCTTATCATCCTCGAGCATCACTAGCTTATCCGTGACAATTCTCGGTTCCGTAGTGAAAGCCAAAGCCAGATCCCCTTTTTTGTTGGCAAGAGTCTCATAGTTAAGACCCATAGCTACATTGACAAAATCTCCTTTTGGCATTTTAAAATCATAAACCTTTTCAAACGATGGCAATCCATCTGCTCTTCCTTCCCATTCAGGGAAACCAACAAATTTAAGGCTTTCACCCTTTTTCACTTGAGCAACATAGTCAGAAATAGTTTTTAAATTATACTTTTCAGCAATCTCCGGACGGACCACAATTCCGTAAGTATCATTAAGCGGGGCGTAATCCAGCCAAGCAATTCCATTCTTAGCATCCCACTCTTTAATGAGTTTGTAGCTTTCTTCAGCCTCAAATACTGGCTCATGCTCCATTAAATTCATAACACCTGTACCTGTGTACTCCCAATAAAGATCAATTTGCCCGGAGGTCAAAGCAGGTCTGATGACGGCTAATTCGCCAAGTCCCATTTTGTTTTCGACAGGATAGCCAAGCTCTTCCAGATACTGAAGACTCATCGTTCCTAAAAGTGCAGCTTCAGTAAAGGTCTTGGAGGAAATCTTAATGGTTGGTCCTTCTTTCGCCTTGTCTGGAGCCGGTGCATCCGCAGGCGTCTTTGATCCGCAACCAATAACCCCGCCTAAAGCTAATGCGAGGGTCAAGATTGCAACGAGAAATAATGATCGTTTCTTCATATACATACCCCTTCCTTTAATTGAGTTGTCCTAATTATACATCTTTTCACAATATTAGCGTAGACCCAATTTTCATTATTTTGGCAAATACCCCTCCTTTTCCAACGGCTAATAAAATCACCTTAGTCTCTCAAGCTCCTTAATGTTAGTCTATATGCAAGCAAAGAATGCCAGGCCAAGAACCGTTCACTCGCACTCTTTCCGCTTACTCAATCTACATCCCTGGCGGGGTAATTCGATACTCAAGATAATTGATCATCCGATCTAAAAAGATAGCCATCAGCGCCCCAAGTCCTGCACCAACCAGCAAGTATTCAGGCCTGAAAAGAGTTAATCCACCCTGAATAAGATTGCCCAAACCGCCGGCCCCAATAAAAGAGGCTAGTGTACCCATACTTACGACATAGACCGTTGCCGTGCGAATACCGCTCAGAATAATCGGTATAGCCAACGGAATTTCCACTTCTAAAAGAATTCTCCGTTGGGACATTCCCATACCGCTGGCAGCTTCCTTAACATCTGAACTAACACCTAATAAACCAGCAATCGTATTTCTTACGATGGGCAACAGACTCTGGAACAAAAGCGCAATTATGGCAGGCTTCATTCCCAATCCAAGAAAGGGTAAAGCCAAGGCAATAACAGCAAGTCCCGGAACAGCTTGTAAAAGGTTGAGTATATTCATGGTAAAAAGGCCGAACTTTTTAAACCTCGGACGACTTAGGAAAATTCCCAGGGGTATGGAAATCAAAATTGCGATCCCTATTGTGACCACAACAATCATAGAATGCTCCAACAAAGCCTCTGGAGCCTTCTCGAAAAGAGCAAATCTAAAATTCTCCCAACTCATTTACTCCCCCTCTTTCCTGTACACATGCTTCCTAATCCCTTTGAAAGAGAGCATTCCACATAGTTCCTCGCCCTTTAGAATTCCGAGATAATCCGCATCATACTCCAGCAATAAGGAAAGTGCATCAGGGAACGGCGTGGTTGTTTGCACGAAAGCCTTTTCCGTCCTACCAATTCGTTTTCGCAGCCCCCCCAGGTCCTTCCCAAACTCGTCAAGATCAGAAGAGGTGATATGCCCACAAGCCTTACCCGCTTTGTTCAAGAGAAAGGCAACTTCTGCCCCGGCTTCCTTCATTTTCTGAGCAGCATTACCCAATTCATTTTCCTTCACAACACAACGGATAGGTTGCATTGCATCTCCAGCAGAATATAAGTTCAGCTTTTTAACAACCCTATCACGACCAATAAAGTCCTCGACAAACTCATTGACCGGATTGGTTAAGATCTCTTCAGGAGTTCCAAATTGCACTAGTTTTCCGGCATTAAAAATAGCAATTCTATCCCCCATTTTTATAGCTTCATTAATGTCATGAGTAACAAAGACAATGGTCTTCTTTATTTCTTTCTGTAAACGAAGCAATTCATCCTGCAAATGGGTCCGAGCAATGGGATCAACTGCTCCAAAAGGCTCATCCATCAACATAATAGGCGGATCAACCGCCATTGCCCTTGCCACCCCTACTCTCTGCATTTGTCCGCCACTAAGCTGAGCAGGATACTTGCCTCTTGTTTTCTCCAAGTCAAGCCCCATCATAACAATCAGCTCATCAACTCTTTGCTTGATTTTCTCCTTCGGCCATTTATATAACCGAGGTACGATGGCAATATTTTCGGCGATAGTTCGATGGGGCAGTAGTCCAATTTGTTGAATGACATAGCCAATCCCCATCCGCAGCTGGTCTGGATTTTTCTGTGTTACGTCCTCTCCGTTAATTTTCACGATCCCCGATGTAGGTTCGATCATACGGTTAATCATGCGTAAAATTGTACTTTTCCCGCAGCCTGAGGGCCCGACTAAGACACATATCTCGCCTTTAGGAATGGAAATAGACAATTTATCAACTGCCGGCATAGCCTGACCTGGGTATTTTTTTGTAATTTGTTCTAGTACGATCATCAAATTCCTCCTCTGAAAACTCTATCTTGTCCTTAGTTAGACCTTCTGTATTGATGAGGAGTTAGCGGCTGATTCTTAATCCTTTTGGAACAATTCGTTTCTCAATCAGTCCAAGAATAGTATCTAAACCTATAGCAATTACCGAAATAATCAAAGCACCTGTGACCATCATAGGAGTATTTGAACGAACGAGACCTTCCTGAATAAACCGCCCTAAATTACGCTCCCCAATATAGGTAGCTATCGCCGCAATCCCAGTCGTCATTACTACCGTCACTCGAAAACCCGCAAAGATGATCGGCATACCTAAAGGCACAAGAATTTCAACTAGAATTCTCCTTGTACTCATACCCATCCCTCTAGCAGCTTCGATTACACTGCGATCGACGTTTTTAACCCCGTCATAAACACTGCGAATCAAGGGCATCATCGCATAGAGAACTAATGCCAACAAAGCAGATTTTCGACCTAATCCAAACATCGGAATAGTTACTAAAATTGCAAACATGGACAAACTTGGAATACAAAATATCGTGTTTGCCAGAGCTAAAACCCTAGCCGCCCATTTATCACTTTTTGTCAACAAGAGCCCAACAGGGACCCAAATTGCCAAGGAAATTCCCACTGCCAATAAGACTAGGGTAAAATGATTCTCAGAATACTCCGAAATAGTCCTAGTATTTTTCATCAGAAAATCAAGAAAATCCGATAAAGCCACTCTCCATCACCCCACTTTCTTCATTAATGATTAGGAATTTCCGGCGAGAAAGGACCGGCGACCTCCTTAATTGCACCGTTAAATCAGTCTTTTAAAATAGAATAGAACTTAATAGTTTCTGCAAGAATTGTGCCTACTTTCAGACAATTGGGGTTTCCCCTCAATATCTCTTATGCCGCAAATTTCTTTTGCTCTAAAGATGGGACTACTAAACAACTCTAAACCTTGCCAGACATGTAATAACGATTAAAAGCGTACATTTTTTGCGCGCCTAAAAATTTTGCATCCGAAGTTTTTTCATTCTATATTGCAGGTTTTGCCGGGCAATCCCTATGGATTCAGCAGCCCTGGTGATATTCCCCCCATGGTTTTTTAAGGCTTCCCAAAGCACTTGTTTCTCTACCTCACGCAAAACGTGAGCTAAAGTACTAGATCCCTTTTTATATATTTCAAACGAAGTTCCATCCTGACTAAGAAACTTCGCCTTAAGGTAATGTGGCAAATGGTCAACGGTAATAACTCTTCTCCCATCAAGCATGTTCATCGCGCTTTCAATGATATGCTCTAACTCCCGTACGTTTCCCGGCCATTGATATCTAAGAAAAACATCCCTTAGATCAGCTCCAATCTGAACCGCTCCTAATCCATAGATTTTTTGGTATCGATTCAAAAAGAAGTGAATTAAAGCCTCTATATCTTCCTTCCGATCGTTCAAAGGAGGAATAAAAAGGGTCATAACCGCTAAGCGATAAAAAAGATCTTTTCGCAAACTACCGTTATTCACGGATTCCCACGGATCAACATTCGTAGAACTGATAACTCGGCAGTGAACAGGAGTTTCTGTGGTTCCGCCAACTCGCCTCACCATTTTTTCCTGGACCACCCGCAAGATCTTAGCCTGCAGGGCGATACTCATACAATTAAGTTCATCCAAAAACAAGGTTCCCTGTCCAGCTTGTTGGAACAGCCCCTTAGATTCTACCGCCCCTGTAAAAGCCCCCTTAGCCGTCCCAAAAAGAATACTCTCCAAGAGTGTTTCTGGAATGGCGGCACAATTAATCGCCACAAAGGGTTCGTTTTTGCGAAGGCTGTGATTATGAATGGCTTGAACCAGGAGTTCCTTACCCGTTCCGGTTTCTCCAAACACTAAGATAAACCCATCCGCTAAAGCCGCTTTCTTAGCTGAAGCAATCAGGCTCTGCATAGTGGAGCTAGCATAGATTATCGATTCAAAGGTATAACGGGTTCCATTACTACCACGCTGTTCTTGCCCTTCCATACCAATTTGATCATGCAATTGCATTGTTTTGGTCAGTAATTCTTTGAATTTAGTAATATCCTTACACACGGAATAGACCGCAACCACCTGATCGTTTTCAATTACGGGAAACGTACTGGCGACAATAGTAACCTCTTTACCCCTGTTCGTGAAATAGGTTTTATGTTTCTCTAGAATAGGTTCATGAGTTAAGGCAACACTCAAGTGTTCACTGCTTTCAACTGTTACAGCGTCATAGACTTCGTTCAGATGCTTTCCGACAACATGTTCTGATAATAACTCCTCTAACTTAGCCATTTCAGCATTATAGAAGATGATCTTCCCCTCGGGATCAGTCACAATGACCCCTTCATCAATTGAATTAAAGAGATGCCTAAAAACTTGAACTATAACTTCATTTGCAGGCATACTCCTACCCCCTAGTTAATGTGGTTTTAAAACTCTATGATTCATTTAATTCTCCAAGTAACGACAAATATCCTCTTTATTAACGAATTGTGTACCATAATACATAACGAAATTATAAATTGTTACTACTTTACTTAACACTACTTACCTTACCCGAGTTTAAGAGGGAACAAGTCCTCCAAGAGATCGTAGGCTAAACCCCGAATAGCCTGACGTTTATACTCCTGGGAAGCACGACCAGGGATCGCTTGATCCACCACACCTGTTAAATGGTCGGCAATTTCCTGGGCTAAGACAGGATTAATCCTCTTCCCCTGTATTTCTCGCTCCAATTCCTCTAAACGAAAGGGCGTGCGCCCTAAAGCTCCTACCGCCCATCTTGAATTTAGAATCCGTTGATTCTCCGCATCAAACTCCAGCAATGCCGCCATATTTAAGCGGGCAATGGAAACCGCAGTACGACTTCCGACTTTCCCAAAGACGCTGAGAATCTGCTCATTTCCCTGAGGTTCCCTCACTGGAAAATCAATCTCTGTTATCAATTCTTTCCCCTGCAAGCCCACATCTCCACCGGCCTGTAACTGGGCAAAGGGTATTCTCCGAAAGCCCTGAGGACCAATAACACTGACCCAAGCCTCAAGAACCAGTAAAGCTGGCAGACTATCTCCAGCAGGTGAGGCATTAGCGATATTTCCACCTAGGGTAGCTCGATTACGAATTTGGGCAGACCCAACCTGAGAAGCTGCTTGACTTAAACATCGAGCCTTCTCCCTAACCAGATCGCTCTCACTAATTTGAGCGAAGGTTGCCCCACTTCCAATCCTTATCCTACCGTCATCTTCCTTAATAAATTTCAGCTCTGGAAGCAAGGAGATATCCATAAGCCATACAGGTTTTACCTGACCGCCCTGCAGCTTAATAACAAGGTCTGTACCACCGCTTATGAACAAGACATCCTCATTGATTCTAGAAATAGTCTCAATTCCCTCGGACACTGTCGAGGGACAAATAAATTGACATTCCTGCAACCTAAAAACTCCTCTCTTGCTTCCCTTCCATTTCTCCACTTGGATGTTCTAACTATTCGATAGCTTGAGCAAATATCCCTTCATTTCATTAAGCTTAAGATTTGTGATTTAAAAGACTGATCTTTACGCAAACTAAGTTTATATCTTTAGGGAGGCGAAAACTATTGGAAGCCATATATCAGGTTACTACACAAAAGTCATTCGATGACGCAGTTTTAGCGGTCCAGACTAATACTCAAGTTAATGGATTTAGAGTTCTCCATACCCATGATGTGCAGGCGACGTTAGCAGAAAAGGACTTTCAACGAGAACCTTTGAAGATCATCGAAGTTTGCAACGCTAAATACGCTCATACAGCTTTGATGATCGATATTACAGTTAGTCTGTTAATGCCCTGTCGTATTAATGTCTATCGCGAAGCAGAAAAAACCGTGATTAGCACGGTTAAACCAAAAGCCTTAGTAACAATGTTCAATAATGAGGATTTAAAAGATTTCGCAAATGATGTAGAAGAAGTCTTATTAAAAATCATCGATGATAGTGTGTAATTTTATAAAGAAAACTTGGCTGGCACCAAGCCGCAGGCGCCGGCGGCCGCCCTAGTTGCCCTTATGCTTAGTAAGTATATAACGCAAGTTTATGCTTTCTGATGGTATTAAAAAGGGATCGGTCGCTTTAAATGCGTCCGATCCCTTTTTCCAGTACCCCTTTACTAGGGTAACTCTATTACCGGCTTATCCTTCGACTGCTTAAACAGCAAGAAGTTGCGACCGATCACTTGAACCAGCTCCGATCCGGTCCGTTCGGCAAGTTCTGCTGCTACGGTTTTCGGCTCCTCCAGGCAGTTTTGCAAAACCCTTCCTTTAATCAGCTCCCGGGCTTGCAAGGTCTCATTGGTTTGAGTGACGACGGTTTCCCCAATTCCACCCTTACCCACCTGCAAAATAGGATCCATTTCATTTCCCATAGCTCTTAAAAAACGCTTTTGTTTACCTGTCAACACAAAAATCTTCCCCCTAATATTCACTACTCATATCTCAAGGCCGCCATTGGTTCTAGTTTGGCCGCTTTTAAGGCCGGATAAAAACCGAAGAAAAGTCCCACTCCGATGGAAAAGGATACGGCAAATATAATCGCCCATCCGGACAAAAGTGGCGGCCAGTTCAAAAGGTAGGAGGCTATCAGCGCACTCCCTACCCCCAAAGCGATCCCCATTATCCCGCCGATTAGAGATAAAACAATAGCTTCTAATAAAAATTGCATTAAGATGTCTCGTTCTTTAGCCCCCACGGCTTTGCGCAGCCCGATTTCTCGTGTGCGTTCTGTCACAGACACGAGCATAATGTTCATAATTCCAATCCCCCCCACTAAAAGGGAGATACCTGCAACTAAACCGATAAAACTTGTTAGAATCCGCATAATCGTATTCGCGGATTGCACTAGTTGCTGTACATTGAAGGCCTCATACTGATTGGTTGTCCCATGACGCACATTCAAAATGCGCTTGGCGCTGTCAATCGTACTAGCCAAATCCGCCTCCCGAAACGTCGCACCTTCTAATTGGTCCACTCGTCGTGACTGAAACACATCCGACCAGGTTCCCCAGGGAACATAAGAATAAGCATTCTGAGGCCCAACATTGAATTGAGCAAAGGCAGATTTATCCTTAGCTAAAACCCCAATGACTCGACAAGGCACACTCTGAATAATAACCTGCTGTCCTAAGGGATTTCCGGCGCCAAATAAGGCATCCCCTAAGGTTTGGTCAATCACCACCACGCGACGGTCTGCAGCAAATTCTTCCTCGGAGAAGAAACGCCCTCTGGCAATATCCCGATTGCGCAGGTCCGCAAACTCCGGGGTAGTTCCTACAACCATAGCAGACGATCGCTTTTGGTTGACCTCTAACGTAGTATACTCGATACTCGCCGGAAGTAATATCTTGATTTGAGGAAGGGCACGTTTCAGACTCTCCCCATCCTGAAGAGTCAAGCGCCCCCCTTCGCCCTGTCCACTACTTCCGGAGGACTTGGCATACATAACAAACAGGTTAACCCCGCTTTTCTCCATTTCCTGCATGATGGCTGCCTTGCCCCCCAGCCCAATGGTAACAACGGCAATCACAGCAGCAATCCCAATAATGATTCCCAGCATGGTCAATCCCGATCTCAGCTTATTGGTCCGCAAGCTAAAAAGTGCCCCTCGCAGTCCTTCTAAGAAGCTCATGAAACCCCACTTCCTGCCTCAGGGGTTACCAGCATCCCTTCCGAAAAATCCGTAGAGGGATCCAATACCACCTTATCTCCAGCCGTTAAACCGGAGGTAATCTCTTGGTGGGTGTCATTTCCTATCCCAATCGTTACTTCTGTTTTTTCAAGCCGGCCTGCTTGGATTTTGTAAACATAATTTTTGTTTCCTTCTTGAAAAAGAGCTTCTTGTGGAACAGCTAAAACGCCTTCCTTTGTCGCTACAACAATTTCAACCGTCACTGTAAAGCCAGGCTTTAGTTCAAGGGGTGCTTTTTCCAAGCGGATTTTCACACCCACTGTTGGGGAAGAGCTTCCTTGAATACTTGGCTTAGATACTGCAGTCGGGGCTATTTCTACAATGGTTCCTTGAACAGACTGTTCACCTAACATCTTACTGGAGATGGTCACCTTTCCGCCTAACCGAATCTTTCCCGCATCAACTTCATTCAGTTGCGCCTCGACATTCATCTCAGACAGATCAGCCACCACCACTAAGGGCAGCTGCACAGAGGTTAGATTTCCTTCTTGAGCATTGACCTCAAGGACAGTTCCAGCCATCCCAGCTTTATGGACTAGCTGTCCCTTCTGCACCTGGGCAACCTTTAGTATTTCCTGAGCCTGCTTTAAAGCCACCTTGCTTTGCGCCAAAGCACCCTCCGCTTGCGCGATAACAGCAGGGGACACCAGGCTTTCCTGGACCGAATTCTTTTGTTCGCTTATAAAATCCGGAAGCAGTGAACTAACCCCGTCTTCCGCATCTGCCCCGTCTGGACCCTTCCCAGCGACGTTAAACGATTCTGTCGCCGACTTCGCAGCACTTTGGGCTTTTTTTAGCTCGTCCAGATTAGCCTGAGCCGTATTAACAACGGCTTGGGCTGCCTCGACACCCACTCTAGCCTGAGCCACTTGGGCATCGGCAAGAGTAGTATCTAAAGCAACCAGAATCTGCCCCACTTGAACAGCATCCCCAACCTTTACTGCCACCTTCTCTACTCGCCCAGGGGTCAAGACACGCACTTCCTGGCGAGACACTGGAACGACACTCCCCGTCGCATAAACATCTTCTTGCATTGATATCGGAGCCACCACTCCAGCTTTGACTTTCAGTGGATCCTGGGGTCTTCCCCAAAACCACCATACACTCAAGGCTAACGCAAGAACAGAGAGCATTGCCCCAATGATCCACCAGAGACGTTTCGTCACATTGTTACCCCCAAACCACCCAAAGATACCCCTAATCTAAGCCTATACCCAATCAAACTTAACTCCTGCAATTTCTACTTGATCCCCTTCTTTAATCCCTGCTTCGCGGAGAGCGTCATCAATCCCCATCATCTTTAAGATGTTCTGGAAACGATAAACACTTGCCTCCCGATCAAAAAAGGTCATCTTAACATGTTTTTCAATTTCGGAACCTTCAACGACAAAGAGCCCCTCGTCTTTGCGAATCTCAAACCTCTTGTCTGTCTCCGCCTTCGTCACTCGATGCTCTGCCGGCAGGCTGACAATCTGCGGTGCTGGGATATCCGGCAAGACTTGGGCAATGTGATAAACCAAGGCTTGTAATCCTTCTCCAGTAGCCGCAGATACCGCAAAGATTTCGTGCTGGTCTTTAACCTCATCTTTCAAGCGCTGTAAATGCTCCTCAGCCCCCGGGATATCCATTTTATTTGCAACAATAATCACCGGACGCTCAGCTAGCGCTGGGCTATAAAGCCTCAGTTCATCCTGAATAATTCGCATATCCTCAAGAGGATCTCGTTCCTCTGAGCCTGAAATATCTAACACATGCAAAATCAAGCGTGTCCGCTCCGTATGGCGTAAAAATTCATGCCCTAATCCAGCCCCCGTGTGGGCACCTTCGATCAGTCCTGGAATATCCGCCATAACAAAGCTTTCCCCATCCTCCATATCCACCACACCTAAATTCGGAACCAACGTGGTAAAATGATAATCGGCAATCTTTGGTTTTGCTGCAGACACCTTTGAAATAATCGTAGATTTCCCTACATTAGGGAACCCAACCAAACCAACGTCAGCCAAGAGCTTCAATTCCAGACGCAGCCAATGTTCCACCCCTGGTTCCCCATTTTCTGCCAACGTAGGGGCTTTATTGGTATTGCTCATAAAACGGGCATTACCCCTGCCCCCTCGTCCACCCGCTGCCACAACCACGCGCTGTCCATGCTCAGTGATATCAGCAATGGTTTCCCCAGTTCCATCATCAAAGACCATGGTTCCAACGGGAATACGCAGAATAGTATCCGTACCACTCCGGCCACTCATATTCTTGGCCTGGCCATGATCCCCTCGTTCCCCTTTATAATGCCGCTTATAGCGAAAGTCCACAAGGGTCCTTAGGCCCTCATCTCCTACAAACACAATATTTCCACCGCGCCCGCCATCTCCGCCGCTGGGACCGCCTTCGGGGACATATTTTTCTCGACGAAAAGCAACAGCACCTGCGCCGCCATCCCCGCCTTTAACATAAATCTTCGCCTGATCATAAAACATACATGATTCTCCTTAACTGCTAGCAGTAGCCCTTTGTTCTTAACTTGCTGCCCTAATTAAACGTGATTATTTTATCCCAGAGGACTGACTCCTCATCAGATAAGATAAACTGACAAGCCAGGCCTCCCGGTTCATCAAACAAATAGACTTCAGCATATAAATCTTTGGAAGTTTTAAACCGCGAAACCACTTCCATACATTCCATAGTGTACCCGTAGAACCCATCTACATATTCTTCCCGCCAATGATCTTTCCAAAAGTCACTCTGTTTCATCTCCTCAGGAAAATCAAGGGTCGCCATAACCCCTTCTTGTCTAAGACGAATCACAAAGCCTAACAAAACAGCTCCTAAGAGAGGTTCTGGAATTTGCCCGATCTTTTGCTCTTCAAGTGACTCAGAATTTGTCTCCCGCATATACCGCAGGGCTTCCTCAGGCCGGTTTAGCTGTAAATTTCCCATAATCACCTGCCAGTGATTCATATAATCATGTCTTTGCAAGCGATACCAGTGTAACAATTCTGATAAAAGAACCCGATTTATGTCTGACATAAATATACCCTCTCATCCATCACAGTTATTGTCGCAAGAACTACGAATAGATATGTATTAGCATTTCCTATCAGCAAAAAACTAGGCTAGTAGAAAGCCATAGTTGCGGGCCAAAACCCGAAATAGAAGTCAACGCCGAAATAGAAGTTTAAGAAGCATGGAATGTCATTGCTGTGACAGCAATTCAAGCACTATGTCATCCTGGACGCAGTGAAGTATCTTGACCCTCTACTGTTTTTTCATTCATCCGTGGTGTAGCCTAAGCTGCTTGGAAGTCTGATATTACACGAAAAACCCCTGGGGTAAACCCAGGGGTAATTAAGAAACAGCTTATTGGGCGATAGCCACCGGTGTTTTTGGGCGCTCAGCATAAACACTTACTTGTTTATGTGTCCGATCCTTATGCTCAAATTTAACATAACCGTCAATCAGAGCAAATAAGGTGTCATCTTTACCCAAACCACAGTTTTTAGCGGGATGAAACTTCGTACCGCGTTGTCGTACGATAATCGTACCAGCAGTAACGAATTGGCCATCACCACGTTTTAAACCAAGACGTTGAGCGTTACTGTCCCGGCCGTTACGTGAGCTACCTACCCCTTTTTTATGGGCGAATAATTGCAGATTCATTTTTAGCATGGAGTCCACCTCCTTCGATCAATTAGTATATAGTTTTGGCCGTAAGCCGTTTGTATCTTTTCAATACCTAATATCATTGTCTGCAAAATCCACTGAGCCTTCTCCAAGTCTTGCGCAGAAACCTCTACAAGCCGGCAAGTGATGTGTCCATCCGCCTCCTGCACCGTAGGGGCAACCGTCAAGAAATGCTCTAACCCATTGACAGCCGCAATACTCAGTGCGGAAACACCCGCACAAACAATGTCCCGACCCCTTTTTGCAAACCCGGCATGTCCAGACAACTCGAATTCACGCACTTGCCCTTGATCATCCGCCCATATAATGAAGCGGATTCCGTCTTGACGCTTACGCTTGGAGTGCCTCGACGAGAACTTTTGTGTAAGGTTGACGATGTCCTTGTTTGCGTCGATAATTCTTCTTGGATTTGTATTTGAAGACAATAATCTTCTCCCCTTTACCGTGCTCCACGACTTTCAGCACTGCTGTAGCACCTGCCACAACTGGGGTTCCAATTTTTACAGAACCGTCCTTTTCAACGAGGAGAACTTGATCAATCGTTACTGCATCTCCTACATTAGCATCCAATTTCTCAACGTAAATCTCGTCGCCTTCTTGAACGCGGAACTGTTTACCACCGGTTTCAATCACTGCGTACATTATTATTACACCTCCCATGCCCTAGACTCGCCATTGCAGGTCGGTTCTTAAAGAAAAAACCGGTTAATACCTGATTCGAGCGGTTGCGGTGAGAAGTCACCACATTTAAGTATTTTAGCATTTATCCACTTCATTTGTCAACTTAAGAAAAATGCTACGCATCTTTTTACTATATATGTCTTTGTTATGAAAGAAACTTAAGCACTGTGTCATCCTGAAGGAGGGACGACTGAAGGATCTAGATCCTTCGCTAACGCTCAGGATGACAAAATAATCTTTTGTTTATCGTGATGTGGGTAACGCATGGGAATTCTGAGGCATAGCCGAAGAATCTTGACTTCTACTGCTGAGGGTAAACCACACCTTAGTTGAACAACTTACTTAGATAATATCAAAGCTAAAAAGAAATAGTTATAATCAGATAATTCTTCAAATAACCATAAATTTTAAACTATAAACGTTTCATCTTTTAAAACTTTGTACGTTTTTATGTCAACATAGGATAATCAAACACGAAACTTTGCTAATTATGTAAGTAAATATTTATGCTCTAAGAAGGAGTTCTTGAATAGTAACAGAATTACTATATTACCTTAAAATGTATATTAACTTAAAATGTAAGGAGTGATGCACCATGCCATGGAAGCAATATAAAAATTCTATGTTTCACATCCCCTCACATGAGGAAATTATCATTATCGCAGCCTCAACCGTAATCTGCTTACTTATTGTTGCGTATTTTATTTTTACTTCCTAATTAGTATTATTACTAAGATTAACTTAGATTGTCATCCTTTATATTAATTCTTATCTTAGACGAATTAATATCTTTTTTAACAAATAAAATAAGATAACGACTATCCTATAGATTGCAAAGGCAACTAAGAATCCCCATAGGCCTTCTACGATATCTTGAAATTCCATATTGCCGCGCCCTGTTACTTTTTGCCCAATCTCTATAGCGAAAACAAAAACAACTAATACTGTAAACGTATAGATAAAAGAAATCGCCGTAAGGCTATACCGAACCAAACGCTTAAAGAGCTCATGAACAAAGATAAATAGAAGAATTCCAATAGCCCCTATCACCAAGAAATGAAGCTGTTTATCGTTCAACTTAAGACCCATCAGCTTTGATAACAGAATTAAGTGATCGTGAAAATAGTTAATAATTCCGGTTATGAATTTCAATGCACTATTCAAATTACTTCCCTCCAAGAGCCTTTTATTCCTTCGCTTGAATGAACAAATCTGTCGCAAATGAAACTTTATGCATAAATCCAGCCACAAACACGAGCCTAACAAGGGCTTATTTTTGTTTACCCTAAGAATCCCCCGCTCTTCAAGTAGGAGCGAGTTCCCTCATTATACCATTTAGTGGGTATCAGGTCACTTTAGGACTTATGTCACTTTTTCAAAGAAAAAGAAGGATTTTAGGTAATAATTCGAGAAAGTACTTCAAAAAGGAGGGTGTTTACTTGACAACTAAGAAGATGAAATTGTTCTCAGCGTTTCCGGGCTTTCTAGCTTTTTTCCTTATGACCTTTATAATGTTGACTTACGCGCCTGCTACCAGCGCTTCTACATCGACTAACCGACTTGCTGGCTATGACCATTATAAAACTGCTGTTGCTATAAGCCAAAGCGGCTGGCCTGATGGAGCAGATACAGCAATCCTAGCCCTCGGGGAGGACTTTCCGGATGCCTTAAGTGCAGGACCTTTAGCCAAGAAATACAACGCCCCTATTTTACTGACGAATTCTTATGCTTTAAATAATGATACTGCGACTGAATTGAAGCGACTCAAGGTTAAAAAAGTTTATATAGTAGGTGGAACCGCTGTTGTCTCTAGCGGTGTTGAACGACAACTTTCCTTAATGAGTATTACCACAGAGCGCCTAGCTGGAGAAGATCGTTATGATACAGCGATGCAAGTGGCCCAAGAAATCGGTGTCACACAAGGGGTTTTCGTAACAAACGGTTTAACCTTTGCAGACGCTTTGTCCATAGGCCCCATTGCAGCAGCATTAGAGATGCCCATCCTACTAGTCCCTCCAGATAAACTTACTCCAGCATTAACAAACTTCCTAAGTGAGAATGAAATTCCCACTTCTTATATTGTCAATGGTTCAGAATTAAGTTACAACGTAGTTAATCAATTTCCGAATTCCGAGGTCATTTACGGATATGATCCCTATGAAAGAAATATTAACCTCATTAACCGATTTGCGGCTAGTCTAGAGCTTGACAACATCTATCTCGCTACTGGGCAACGGTTCCCCGACGCTCTAGCAGCCTCTGCCTTAGTCCAAAAAGGGAAAAATGCCCTTATCTTACTTCAAGGGGACACGATCCCTTATCCAGTAACTTCCTTTATGCGGTCAAAACACATTTCTAAACTCACCATTTTAGGCGGTACAGCTGTTATCAGTGACACGACAAAACTAAAGCTTGCGTCCTTACCTCCTGAGATTGACTCCGTTGCAAACGTCACGGACAGCGTCCAGGAATCGGAAAACTATGATCCCCCTAAAACAGTTACAGCAACCCTAACCAACGGCTTAACCGAAGAGGTACCCGTTACTTGGACCCTTTCCTCCGTACGTACACTGCGGTCTGGAACCTACAAATTTGAAGGGACCATCGACAACTATAGAGGACGTGTTTATCTCAACTTAACGGTCCACCCTAAAATATCTAAAATCAACACCATTTCCGCAGAAATCATTCTGGGTGATTCCTATAGTTTTCCCGATACGGTGGATGCGACCATGAGCGATGGCAGCACAGAGACGCTTCCAGTGACTTGGACCAGTAAAATTGTCCCTCTTAATAAGGTAGGCACTTACACCTTTCAGGGGACAATTGATGGCCTAACTCAAAAGGTCAGTCTATCTCTTAAAGTATCCGAGGATGCAAAAATCAATTTTACCGATCCGGGCCTAAGATCTGCAGTTGAGGATAAAGTAAATAAGGATTGGGACGAAACCATTTACAAGAGTGATGTGATCGATATCACCACCTTAAATGCGCGCAGTGAAGGAATCACTGATTTATCCGGTTTGGAATACTTTACGAACTTAAGGACTCTTGATCTTGGCAATAATTCCCTGGAAAAACTGACTCCATTAACCAAACTTACGAATCTCCAGACGTTGAAATTATCCAACAATGAACTTAAGGATATCAATGCCTTGAAAGGTTTAACCTCCCTTACCTATCTTGACATATCCGACAATTATATTAAGGATTTTACACCCTTAAAATATTTGACAAAATTAACAACCCTCTACTTGGAAGACAACGAACCTTTTGACTACATTGAAGATTATACCCCTGATTACAGCCCTGTTCGTTTATATTATAAAAACCTGGACCGCAAGGATTTCAGTTTATAAACGTTTAGGATTAGTGAGATATGCTCTATGCGACTGAAAATCCCTGGAAGCGAGTGCTTAAAGCCTTCGACTTCTAGGGATTTTTGCTTTATTGAGCTTTTACATCAATATTAAAAATCTTATTTAAATTAAAAATAAGTATCCAGTATTCACTAACATCAGCTTATTCATTACTTAGATACTTTATGGTACAATATCCTAGCCCATAGCAAAAATAATTTTAGCATAAAGAAAAGGGAGGAAAAGGGCTTGGAATCATTAATTGCAATTATCATTTACATGGCCGGAATGTTGGGGATCGGTTACTACTCCTATAAACGCACCACTGACCTGTCGGATTACATGCTAGGGGGTCGAAATCTCGGCCCTGCTGTTACGGCCTTAAGTGCAGGGGCCTCTGATATGAGCGGTTGGCTTATGCTGGGACTACCCGGCGCCATGTTTGCCCAAGGAATAAGTGCTTCTTGGATCGTCATTGGTCTTACCCTGGGAGCTTACTTAAATTGGCTTTATGTTGCCCCCCGTCTGCGCTCGTACACAGAGCTCGCCAACAATTCTATTACAATCCCTGCATTTTTAGGGAACCGATTTGAAGACAAATCTAGAACCTTGCGTCTCGTATCCGGACTTGTCATTATTATCTTTTTTACCTTCTATGTGTCGTCAGGCCTCGTCTCAGGCGCCGTTTTGTTTCAGAACTCCTTTAACGTCGATTATCATACCGGACTATGGATTGTCGGTGGAGTCGTAGTGGCATATACCCTCTTCGGGGGCTTTTTAGCCGTGAGCATCACGGATTTCGTCCAAGGGTTGATCATGGTCCTGGCTTTGGTTATGGTACCCCTTGTGACTATCCAAGCCTCTGGAGGACTAGGCACTTCTTTTAATACCATTCAAAGTATTAACCCCGCCTACCTCGACTTCTTCAAAGGAACCACTCTGCTAGGGATTATCTCCCTTTTTGGCTGGGGATTAGGTTATTTTGGTCAGCCTCACATCATCATCCGTTTCATGGCCATCTCTTCCATTAAAGAAGTTGCCAAAGCTCGCCGAATCGGCATGAGTTGGATGGTTTTTTCAGTAGTTGGAGCAATGTTTACCGGATTAGTAGGAATCGCCTACTTTGCAAACAAGGGCATCACCCTTACGGACCCTGAAACTGTTTTCCTCGAACTAGGCAAAGTACTCTTTCATCCCATCGTAACCGGTCTTCTCCTGGCAGCTATCTTAGCTGCCATCATGAGCACCATCTCTTCCCAGCTCCTTGTAACCTCTAGTTCATTAACGGAAGATCTTTATAGCCTGTTTCGCCGCCGGGCAACGGATAAAGAGCTCGTCCTGGTGGGTCGTCTCTGCGTGCTCATCGTAGCGGTAGTCGCAATCCTAATTGCTTATCAGCGTAATGATACAATTCTGAGCTTAGTCGGTTACGCCTGGGCAGGTTTTGGCTCAGCCTTTGGCCCGGTTATTCTCTTAAGCCTCTATTGGAAGCGTATGAACAAATGGGGGGCCTTAGCCGGCATGATTGCCGGTTCCAGCACGGTAATACTATGGACCCGCTTCCCCTTCCTGAAAAATAACTTGTATGAACTGGTACCGGGGTTTTTCGTATGCCTGATAGCCATCGTCGCTGTAAGCTTGCTCACAACCAAACCCTCGGATAAAATGCAAGCCGAATTCGAACAGTGTCAGCTGAATACGAATCAACTCTAAATAGGCCAACTCTCGTAAGATCGTTGGCACTCCAACTTGAGATAGTGGAAGTTTAAAGATTAAATTAAAGAGATAAACACCTAGGGAGGGTCTTGGTTCCATTTAGAAGAACTAAGACCCTCCCTGGTGTCTTCTTTGTGCCCTTCCTCGTTTCAAGGGCCTACTTACCTAACCATTCATTGACTTTATCTCGATTGTTATTAATCCATTTTTCAGCCAACTTATCAACTTTTTCTCCTTTACCCATCTCGACCATCATGGATTCAATCTCATCTATACTAATTTGAAAGTTGCTGAGAAACTTGTATAGATCAGGAGCTTTTTCTTTTAATCCCGGGTTTACTCCGTTTCTTGCATCATCAACCGACCAGATGTTTTTAGGGTCCTTGAGTATTTTTATGTCAAAATCCTGAAACATAGTATGCGGCCGCCAAGCCAGGAAAACAATCGGATCTTTAGATTGAATAGCCTTTTTAACGGTTGCCAACATTGCAGGTGTACTACCTTCAACCAGTGTGTAATCAAGTCCATACTCTTTGATTACTTTCCTTGAAACTTCCATCATTCCCGCGCCTGGCTCAGCTCCAATAATTTTTGCACCAAACAATTGACTTTTTCCTTTTAATTCATCAATGCTATTTATATCGACGTAAGTCGGAACAGCCCATCCAGTTGGAGCATTTTTATATAATGTACCAACTAATTCTATTTGTCCCTTGTATTGTTCCATGTAGCTGGAATGAACCGTTGGCAGCCAAACATCAGGATATATATCTATATCTCCTCTTGAAAGACCGAGGAATATAATCCCAACATCCCCTTCTTTAATTTCTGTTGAATATCCCAATTCCTCTGCTACCCTTTTGATAATATTGACGGGAATCCATTCATGTTCGAAAGGAACTTGACCAATCTTAATCGTTTCCTTACCAGCTTTCCCTGCGTCTTTATCTCCCGGTGCACATCCTCCAACAATTACTACAAATAACATAAGCAAACAAACCGTTATACATTTAATTTTCCGAAGCATTAGCTTTCCTCCTTGTCAATTTATAGTTTAGCTCTCTCTGGGTTTACCTAAAGCTTCAGTAATTCGATCTAGAATAATTGCCAAAACAACAATTCCTAAACCGCCTACCAGGCCCATTCCAACATTTACCCTGGATATTCCTGTTAAAACAACCGAACCAAGTCCCGGAGCTCCAATCATAGATGCTATGACCGCCATAGAAAGTGCCAGTAAAATTGTCTGGTTTACACCTGCCATTATTGTCGGAAGGGCGAGTGGAAATTGGACTTTGGCCAGCATTTGCCAAGATGTAGAACCAAAAGCTCTTGCCGCTTCAATGACATCCTCTGGGACCTGCTTAATTCCTAAATGGGTTAATCTTACAGCGGGAGGTGCAGCGAAAACAAAGGTCGCAATAACAGCTGAAACTCCCCCAATTCCAAATAAAAGAATCGTCGGAATCAAATAGACAAAGCTCGGAAGAGTTTGCATAAAATCCAAGATTGGTCGAAGGATTCTCCCTACCATCTCTGATTTCCCACTCCAAATACCGAGCGGAACCCCGACTATGATGGAAAAAAATGTAGCCACGGATACTATAGCTAAGGTTCGCATCGCATCTTCCCAAAGATCAACGGATCCAATAAATAGTAGACCGATGATCGTAAACAAAGCCATCCCTTTGCCTACTGTGCGCCAAGCTATTAGGACAAAAACAAGAGCAATGATTTCTGGAGGAGTCCAGATTAGAAAGGCTTCAATGCCTCCTAAAAAGGCGGATATATAGTCACTAATTATACCAAAAAAGCCTCCCAAAACAGGCAAAAGCCAATTGTTAACAAAACGATTAGTCCATTCTTCTAATGGAAAATAAAAATAATTCATACGGACTACTCCTCCTATTTCCCTAATGCCAGACCCGAAAGGATCGATACTCTCACGATGATTCCGACAAGTTTTTCCCCTTCCACGACGGCAATCGGATATTTTGTATCTATAGCAATCCCAATCAATTCATGCAGAGGTGTATCGGGAGAGGTAACTGGAAAATCCTGAACCAATATCTCTTCTACCCAACCGCCTTCCTTGAGAGCCTCTATGGCAGCATCAATTGTTAATAACCCTTTTAACTTATGTTGTTTGTCTACAACGAAAATACTTGAAATTCCTTTTTCATCCATTCTACGAATTGCCCTACTTGCTCCTTCTTTCCAAATAGCCACAATATCCGGCTTTTTCATAACCTGTGATGCAATTAAAACCTTTGATCGATCGACATCTTGTACGAAGGTTGATACATAGTCATTCTCTGGTGTAGTTAGTATTTCTTCTGGAGTTCCAATTTGTACGATTCGGCCATCCTTCATGATAGCAATCCGGTCTCCTAATTTTAGAGCTTCATCTAAATCATGGGTAATAAATAGAATAGTCTTTTTCAATGATTCCTGTAGCGTCAACAACTCATCCTGCATGTCTTTACGAATCAAGGGATCCAAAGCACTAAATGCTTCATCCATAAGTAAAATATCCGTATCATTTGCTAACGCTCTCGCCAAGCCTACCCGCTGTTGCATACCACCACTTAATTGATTAGGCCTTTGATCCTCGTATCCTTTCAAACCAACCGTTGCAAGGGTTTCCAGAGCTTTTTTAGCCCTTTCTTCTTTTGGGACACCCTGAATTTCTAAGCCATATTCAACATTATCTAATATCGTTCGATGAGGAAGTAAGGCAAACTTCTGAAAAACCATACCAAGTTTTTTTCTGCGAATTTCTATTAATTCGTTGGTATTCATTTTTACAATATTTTGACCATCAATTAATATCTCTCCTGAAGTGGGCTCAATCAGACGGTTAATCAACCTAATGAGAGTCGACTTTCCGCTTCCCGAAAGCCCCATAATGACAAAAATCTCCCCTTCATTAACATCAAATGATGCCCGATTTACCCCAACCGTCATACCTGTATCTTCAAGAATTTGGTTCTTACTTTCACCCTTTTCAAGACGTTTTAAAGCTTCTTGAGGATTATCACCAAATAGTTTGCTAACTTCCTTAACCAGGATTTTACTCATACAGATGCTCCTTAACTAAACTAGTTTACTT
>NZ_JABZFS010000043.1:0-23150 GCF_014237355.1 Desulfosporosinus sp. | reverse complement strand
GAAGGCTCCGAAGGTGGCCAACATTTTATGCTGGTTGAACAGGTGACCAAGGGCAACTGAGACATATACGATTAAAATGCCCGAGGCTAAACTGATAAAGATGCCAAGGATAATCTCAAAGGCCAAAAGGTAGATCGAAGCCCCCAATTGTTCAAACGCTCGGTCATAGACCGTGGCAAGCTCCACAATGATTCTAGTGAGGTCTCCTTTTTTAAGAGCAATCATTAGAATTGAAATGAAAGCAGCGAATACACTGGTTATCATCCACAGGATGGATACGAGAAGTTTACTAACAATGTGTTTCCAGGGCTTTACCGGAAGTGTAAGCATCAAGTAGCCTTCATCAGAAAGCAGATTCTTATAAAAGCGTTGAATCATCATAATAAAGGTCATGACGAACATTCCCACCATAATAATGACATAGATAATCATGCTGATAACTGCGGGAGTGCCCCATTCCTCGACACCGATTGTAGAAAACAATCGTGTGATTCCTGCGAACACTATCAGAGCTAGGAATAGAGGTAGAAATATTCTTCCAGTAGCTTTAACTTCGTATTTTATAAGCTTACTTAACATTTGAACACCTCCCTGAATAAAAGATCGATGGATTTACCTTTTTCATCTCGAATATCGTCAACGGAAGAGGTCAAAACCACTTGCCCTTGATTTATAAAAACCACATAATCCAAGATATTCTCGATGTCTGAAATGAGGTGGGTCGAGATAATTACCGTAGCTTTCTCATTGTAATTGCTGATAATCGTTTTGAGAATATAATCTCTTGCTGCCGGGTCCACTCCGCCAATAGGCTCATCCAAAAGATAAAGTTCCGCTTCTCGGCTCATGACAAGAATCAACTGAACTTTTTCCTTGGTTCCTTTGGACATAGTTTTCAATCGGTCATTAGGATTAATATTGAGACTTTTTAGCATTTCATAAGCCCTTCCGGGGTTGAAATCATCATAGAAGTCTGAGAACAACTCAATAATTTGGTGTACGCGCATCCAATCATTTAAATAAGTCTTTTCTGGGAGGTAAGAAACGATTTTCTTGGTCTCGACGCCGGGTTCCTTACCTGAAATGAGAATCCTCCCACTGGTGGGAGTCAACAGTTCATTGGCAAGCTTGATGATGGTGCTTTTACCGCTGCCGTTTGGTCCTAGAAGGCCAACGATTTGTCCGCGTTCTATCGATAGGTTAACATCAGACACCGCTGTTTTACTTCCGAATTTTTTGGTCAGGGACTTACATTCTAAAATGGGGCTCATTTCTTCATCTCCTTTACCATACTATCAATGATGGTCAGGATCTCAGTTTGTTCAAAGCCCATTAACTTCATTTTTTCTAGGAATTCCGAGATTTGCTCCTGAGCCAATTTCGTCTTAGCCATTTGAATCATCTGCCCATCCTCCGTAATCGTACGACCGCTTGTGCGGTGTGTAATTATAAGGCCATCTTCCTCCAATTTCGCCAGAGCCCTCTGCATAGTATTGGGGTTTACTGCGGCCTCTTGAGCCATATCCCGTACCGAAGGCAATTTTGATCCTAAGGGATAAGCCCCGGAGAAGATCATCAGCTCGATTTGTTCAATCAACTGGGTGTAAATAGGTCTGTCAGATTTTAAGTCCCATGGCACTGGTATCACCCCTTGTATTATTGTATTAGATGCTTAATACAATAATACGCCTTTTAAATAAATTGTCAAGTAATTTCATATGTAGAATAGATAGAAGATTCCAAGAATTTTTTTGTAATAGGAATTTTACACGGACTTTTTAATGTATAATGACAATACATGGTATCAAAGTTAGGAGTAAGGTCTTTAAATACATAGTTAGGTGGAGAGGAAATGGAGACAAAGGGATTAAAGGTTGAGGATATTACCGAATTAATCCAGACTATCAATGAGCAAACAAATTCGTTAGAAGCCTTAAAGACATTTGTCCGGGGATGCGTAACGTTGTTTGGCTGTCAAATGGCAGCTATTTGGGTGGTGCGATCTGAGAAATATTACTTACTAGCCAAAAATACGAATGTCTTACCCAATGAAAAATACTCAAATAATTTTGCAGAAGCTGCTTGTAAACATGTCCTAAGTTTCCCCTTGCGACACCTAGGAGAAGAACTTGGAATTTTAGAACTGTTCTCCTATAATGAGCTGTCCCATGACAGCAGCACCATGACCTGGCTTAATCAACTAGGTCCATTAGTGGCCTCCCTCGTATCTGGACACGAGATGCGTGCAGTCGCACTGGAGAGAGAGAAGGACTTAAATCTATTATTATGGGGAACAGAAATTCTTGTTCAAATCCAAACAGAATCGGAGTTGTTGGAGGAAGCGGGAGAGATGGCTATGGTCTTAAACCTCGAGGCAGGGTTTTTCTTCATGCGGCATGAGAATAACTGGAAGGTACAGGCCCCCTTCGGGCGCCTCAAGCAAAAAGATAATGGCTGGGAGCAATGGGTTTTTGATCAAATACAGATAAACCCGGACAATTACACTGGGCATGAGCAAACTGAATCATACGTTCTTTCTCCCTCTCGACCCGGACTCAAACGTGATTTTCAATGGCAAAAACTCTTAATTCAGCCGGTGGAGACGAATAGCGGGATCATTGGAGAACTATGGGTGCTTGATTTTCAGGATAACAAGCTGAAGTCGAGGAAAGAAGTTTTCGCAGCGTTTGCCCGTAGTTTGGGCGTGGCCTTAGAAACCATCCGGCAGCGCCGGAGGTTGGAGCAGATGGCTACTACCGATTCCTTGACTGGGATACTCAATCGACAGGGGTTTAGTCAGCGACTTCGGGCAGAAATGGCATCTACAAAACGTCGTGGTTCAAGTTTCCTATTGTTGTTACTTGATCTGGATGGATTCAAAATACTGAATGATACTCTCGGGCATCCAACGGGAGACCGAGCCTTGTGCGTCATTGCCAATAACATTCAAAGCTTTATCCGCGAAAATGATATCCTTGCTCGTAGTGGGGGAGATGAACTTTCTTTAGTACTGGTGGATATGCAAAAAGGGCCCGAGGCTGTAAACGTTATTAGTCGATTAAAAGCACGTATGGGGCTCGAAGAATTTAAACTGGGGATAAGCATTGGGGTTGCCGAGTTTCCTACGGAAGCGGACAACTACGAAAGTTTATACCATTTGGCCGATGAGCGCCTTTATATTGGCAAGAATTCCGGAAAGAACAAAACAATATTTGACTCGAAGTCTAAAATTTAATCGAAGGAGTGAGTGAAAATTGGTTTTGCCTGAAGTCATCAGGGTGGATAAAACGAAATGTCAGCATTGTCTGGCCTGTATTCGAGTTTGCCCTGTAAAACTTTGCAATGTGGTAGAAGTGGATGGCATTTCGGTGAATTCCGATTTATGCATCGGTTGTGGCGAATGTATTAGAGCATGTGCCGAAAAGGGTCATTTCGCGCGTTATGGAGTGGATGATTTCCCGGAGTTTCAGAAAGATCTAGCAGCTGGAGTTGCTATTGGTGTCTTAGTTGCGCCGGCTGCTGCAGTTAATTACCATCCATGGTTTCCCCAACTACTAACTGCCCTACGCCGTTTAGGTGTACGTTATGTCTTTGATGTGAGTTTTGGTGCCGAAATTACCACCTATTTATACAAGAAGGCTTTGGATGCCGGTATTAAAACTCCCGTTATTGCTCAACCATGTCCAGCTGTTGTTAGCTACATAGAAACCTACCATACGGATCTAGTACCTTATCTCGCCCCGACTCATTCACCGTCCCTGGATGCGGCGATCTGGCTCAAAAATCAACAGGAGTTTCGGGAACTAAAGCTTGCCTTTCTCGGCCCCTGCTTAGCCAAACGCCGAGAATTTCATGATCCGAATACAGGTGGAGTTATAGCCTATAATGTGACGTTTAAGTCTCTTACAGATTACTTAGAACAGCAAGGGATCCAGCTAGAACAACTAGAACCTTCAAGTTTTGATACCCCCGAGGCTGAACGAGCTGTGGGTTATTCTCAGCCGGGGGGGTTAACAGATACCTTCAAACGCTTTGGTATGAAGGTACGCAAGGCTGATTTTCCTAGGGTAGAGGGTCCGAGAGAAATATATGGGAAATATCTGCCGGAGTTGAAAGAAGATATCCGTTGCGGGCGGGTTCCAGTGCTGGTGGACATTCTTAATTGTACTCATGGTTGCAACGGTGGGCCTGCAGTGAGTCATACCTTTTCCCAGTATCAAATTGATTTGATCATGGACGACCGTAAAGCCGAGCAGATTGAAAAACATCAGACCCTAATAAAATCCGACCAAGACGTTTTTCAAGACTTTTATCGCGGACTTGAGGCCACTGAGTCAAGGTATTTACGCCGTTACAGTGATAAATCCTTCAACCGGTATCTACGCTCACCATCCTTTGAAGAGGAAGAGACTATCTGGCAGCTCATGCATAAGCCAACTCCGGAAGAACAGGGAATTAACTGTGCCTCCTGCGGTTATGGTAATTGTAGGGATATGATGTTAGCGATTTACAATGACCTAAATCCAGTGGAAAGTTGCAAGTACTACCTCCTGAAAGAAAATGAACGTAATCTAAGCCAAGTTCAGGATTTAGCTTCGGAGATTGAAGAACAACGAGACGAGATTGCCGCCTGGAATGAAGTGCTTGAAAAAACCGTTGCGGCGCGAACCATTGCTTTGCGTAATCTTTTAAACAACGCAGGTCAGGGATTCCTGTCCTTTGGACCAGACTTAATCATGCGCGAAGAGTACAGCAATGAATGTGTACGAATTTTTGGCGGACAGATCGCCGGTCTTAAATTTGACGAACTTATCTTCCCTAAAGATCAGGAACAACGGGATTTTATTGAATCCCTCTTTTTTGAAATCTTCAATCATCGGGACCAGCAGCTACGGGAAATTTATCTCCCCCTGCTACCCACGGAGGTATTAATTAATTCCAAGTATATAAATGTTGAGTATAAAATCATTGAGGATTCAGGAATCGAAGGCGCTGAAGTCTGTATGGTTATTCTAAGTGATGTTACCGAGAATCGACTTTTGGAAAGCCAGGTTGAACAGGAACGAAATCTATTAAAAATGGTTGTTAAAGTCATCGTGAACCGCATTGACTTCATCCAAAATATCAAGGACTATCAACGATTCTGTACTTCAGGTCTACCGAGTATTCTAGAAGAATCGACGACCATGGAAGAAAAGTTAGCTGCGATTTTCCGGCAAGTTCATACCTTTAAGGGTAACTTTAGTCAATTAAACATGGGTATTGTTGTTGAACACTTACACCAACTTGAAACGGAGATGACGAATTTTAAAAACGAGAGAGGATTTAACGTGGACCAACAGGAGCTTAAGCAGTTATTTAACGAGTTAGAGCTGGAGTCTTGGTTGCAGGAAGACTTGGCTTATCTTGAGCAAGTATTAGGACCAACCCTATTTACCCAGGAAGACGAGTTGGTCATCAGTAAGATCAAACTGATGGAGATAGAGAAACGGATTGAAACCCTCTTGCCGCCCTCCGAATGTAAACTGTTGATTCCTGAACTCCGACGGCTTCGTTACAAACCTCTGGCTGAACTATTTAACTCTTTCCCGGATTATGTCAACCGATTGGCAGACCGCTTTGATAAACCAGTTTATCCTGTTATGGTAGCGGCGGAACCGATTCAAATAGATCCGGATTCCTATAAAAATGTCATCAAGGCTTTAGTTCATGTTTTCCGTAATGCGGTGGATCACGGCCTAGAAAATGCCGATGAACGGTTAGAACAGGGTAAAGAGGAATATGGCCGGGTCTCAATAACGATTTCCAGCAATGAACGGTATATTATCGTGGGGATCAGTGATGATGGCCGGGGTATTGATGCCTCAGCTGTACGTACAAAGGCTTTGGCTCAGGGATTACTACCAGAAGAACAATTACTAGCTGCTAGTGACGAAGAAATAATCCAACTAGTTTTTGTCGATGGTTTTTCTACCAAAGAAACAGTAACGGATATCTCCGGCAGGGGTGTAGGTTTAGCTGCCCTAAAACATGAGGTAACAAAGTTAGGGGGCTATCCACGAGTCGAAACTGTTTTAGGCGAGGGTACCACCGTCTACCTTTACCTACCATTAGAGAACGAAGATGTATGGACCTTGCCGGTCAGCGATTTATTAGTGCCTTTGCTAGAAACTACACAAGGGTTTCTCTCTGAACAAATTGGTTTAGAAGTGGAACCTGTTGATCAGACAGCAATTGTCCGGCAAAACTCCTTGGAACTCAATCGAAAGACCGCTTTGTTAGCGATTAGAGGGGCAATTGAATGCTACTTTGTCTTAAGTGTTGATGATGAGGTTTTACGCTTAATGGTCCGTAATTATTTGATGGACGACCTTCAACCAGGTGAGGAAGAAGAGTATATGCAGGATATCTTAGGAGAAAGCGCGAATACAATCCTAGGGAATTCCGTAAAATATTTCCCTGGCCTAGAAGAATTGTTGATTATTGATAGTCCTGTTGCCCTGGCAACAGAGGAAGCTTTAATGAGATATAAAGAAGCACAAATCTGGAGTTGCCAGTTACAAACAAGTGCTGGACGCTTTAGCTTAGGACTGGTTGTACCTCCGGGCACTGTCGGTGGACGTCTGGTTGAATAGGTATAAGGAGGAACTTCTAAAATGGCACAAATTCTAATTGTTGATGACTCTGCAATTATGCGTAGAAATTTAAAAACCATTCTCGTTCAAGCCGGTCATACGGTAGTGGGAGAAGCAATAAACGGTGGACAGGCTCACTTAATGTATCGCACCCATGTTCCTGATCTGGTAACCATGGATATTACTATGCCTAATGTTAACGGAATTGAGGCTGTTAAACTGATCAAGAAGGAATTTCCAGATGCTAAAATAATCATGGTTAGTGCTCTAGATCAACGGAGCATGGTATTGGAAGCTCTCAAGCAGGGAGCAAACCATTATATTGTCAAGCCGATTACTCCGGAAACGGTTATTGAAGTGGTCAATAAGGTATTAAATATTCAACCTAATGTAACCAATGAGGCAGATCTTCAGCCTGAGGAAACTGTCTCCGATGGAGCAGATGAAGCCCCGTTTACCATTGAAAACATTGATAACACCTTTCAGATTAAGCTTTCTCCCAATCTTAGTGAAGACAGCTTTGCTATGCTCATGCAGGCAGTTCAAGGGTTAATGTTTGTTAAGCCCTTAAAAGTCCTACTAAACTTTAACTCAATCGAAACATTGCCTGACCCCTTACTCCCCAAAATTGCCGATATTGTTACAACCGTTAAACGAGCTAAGGGAATCATAAGAGTCGTAGCCCGCAATAAGAACTTTGTTACATCCGTCAAGGAAAAGAAGATCAATAACTTAAGTGAGGTAATGGAAGGTATTTAAAGGTATAAACCCAGCTGAGGTTGGAAAAGCTAAAAAAAGAACAACTCGTTAATTCGCCCACTCAAGCTTTGGAGGGATGCATTGTGACAGCTTCCGCAGTGATTTTGGCAGGCGGTAAAAGTTCCCGCATGGGCTATAATAAAGCCTTTGCCGAATTAAACCACAAACCGATGATCGAGGTTCAGCTTGAGGAATTAAACAACTATTTTTCTGAAGTTATCATTGTCAGCAACGATCCCGACCTATACAAATATTTGGGTGTTAGGATAGTAGCGGATATAATTCCCGGAAAAGGACCTCTAAGTGGTATCCATAGCGGACTTATAGCATGCAGTCATGAGGACTGTTTCACAATTCCTTGTGACATGCCCTTTATATCAGGGGAGGTAGGGGAAAGATTACTTGAGTTGGCTCGGGGGTACGACGGGGCAGTCCCTAAATTAGATGGTAAATTAGAACCCCTTTCTGCAATTTATAAAAAGACTTGTATCCCATCGATTGAGGATTGCCTTTTAAAGGATAAACGTAGAATCATAGATTTTTACCCTCAGGTAAATTTGCGTTACGTTGAGGTATTGGATCCCTTCTTTAAGGAAACGGCCAGGGTGTTTTCTAATATCAATACTCCGGCAGATCTAGCTGAGGCAAGACTCTATATAGGTTTTTAATACGAGAGAATGTGAACAGGCTTTATAGCTGAATATAAAGCCTGTTTTCCTATGCCAAAAATTGGAATGCAAAAACATTCTTATAGTAATATTAAGTACAAAAATTCTGAACCGCCGCAAAGGGATGTAGATACCATATTATGTAGATTAAGTAAAGTATTGCATGGAGGAGATTTTGAAATTTAGCAAAGACTAATTGGGCAAATAGTTGCAATAAGGTAAATCTAGTACTCTCTACTAGTCAAAAAATAAGGGGAGGGTTTATATGATTATTCCTAAAACTAAAGACCGTATGATGTTAGGTGTCTTAGCGGGAGGGCTGGCTTTTATAGTTCAATCCATGCTTGATTATGTATCTTATAAACAAAATATTTCCAAACGTCCTTATTGGACAACTGCTGCAGGTGTATGGGTAAAGAGTAATAGGCAGGCTAAAAAATGGAATGGACAACTGTTAGGCGCTTGGATGACATTTGGGTTAAATTCAGTAAATGGAATATTTATGGTATGGAGCTTTACAAAGGCCGGTTTAAATAAATGGCCCATAAAGGGTATTGTGTTAGGTTCACTTACAGGAGGGATTACTAATGCGCTGCTAAGTGGCTTTGCAAAAAACAAAGTTGCCCCCAAAGACAGTAACAGCACCCTATCATATGCTTTAACAAATGCAATTACTGGACTCGTTGCTGCTTGGAGTATAGTGACCTTTGGGGATGAATCACTTTTCAATGAAAGACGGGTTATTGCTGATACCTCAGCGGAAGATTCTTTACCTGCTATGTCAATGGACATTAAAGTTAAGGAACTTCAACCTACTTATATTCACTAATTAAATTTGATGTAGATAGGAAATGACCAATCCCTCGAAAGGATTGGTCATTTCCTATTCTTTTTTAACGTATCAGAAAGTATAACTTTAGGGTCCTCTTTCACTCATGTCATCCTGAGCGTAGCGAAGGATCTTAACTTGTGTGAAAGTGCAGAAGTCAAGATTCTTCGGCTATGCCTCAGAAAGACATGTATAGTAAAAAGACGCGTAGCGTTTTTCTTAACGACATTTAACTAGATTTTTTTGTTAGTATGGATAGGACTAGACCATACAAGCAAGGCTTTTTTGATATAGACGGAGGTTAAGAGCAGTTTAGTTCATGACTTTCTTAACCTTAACAGCACAGACCTTTAGTTCAGGTATATTGCAGACTGGGTCTCTGGCACTATTAGTCAGACGATTGGTAGGTGTTTCTTTATAGTGGAAGGTTAAAAAGACCATCCCGGGCGGAATATGATCCGTTACCTGGGTTTTTGTTTTGACCTCACCTCTTCGAGACTCCACTTGAACATAGTCCCCATCCTTGATCCGATAGTCCTTAGCAGTATCTGGGTGCATCATCATCAATTCTTCCGGGCGCATTCTTTCTAACTTTGAACGTCGGCTCATGCTGCCGGTGTGAAACTGATAGAGATTACGACCGGTGGTTAATAAGAGAGGATAATCCTCATCAGGTTCCTCTGCTGCAGGTATGTGATGAACCCCATGGAACTTACCTTTACCTCTGGAAAACGTGTCCCTATGCAGGTAGGGAGTTCCCGGATGATCCGAAGTAGGGCAGGGCCATTGAAGTCCCCTGGTTTCGAGCCGGTCATAATTAATCCCGCCATAAGAGGGAGTACAGCTTGCTATTTCTTCCATGATCTCTTCCGGTCCCCTAGGATAGACCCAGTTGTGACCCATTTTATTGGCCAAGGCAACAAGGGTTTCCCAGTCTGACTGAGTGTTTCCCTGGAGAGTAATAGCTTTTCTAACCCGCTGAATCCTGCGCTCTGTATTAGTAAAGGTACCCACTTTCTCCGCAAAGCTGACTGCCGGTAGGACGACCTCAGCCAATTCTGCTGTTTCTGTGAGAAAAATATCTTGCACTACCAGGAAATCTAAGTTCTTTAAAGCTTTAACCACATGGTTGGCGTCAGGATCTGCCAGAACGGGATTTTCGCCCATGATATACAGGGCTTTAATCTCACCAGAATAAGCCGCATCCATCATTTCGGGTAACGTCAAACCGGGTTTATCCGGTAAATCTGTTCCCCAAAACTGGGTGAATTTATGCCTGCTTTCCAGGGCATCAACTAACTGATAGCCGGGATAGTAATTAGGCAGACAGCCCATATCACAAGCGCCCTGTACATTGTTCTGGCCCCTAAGGGGGTAGACGCCGGCTCCTTCTTTGCCCACATTTCCCGTTAAAATAGCCAAATTAGCCAGCGAAAGCACATTTTGAGTTCCCGAGGTATGCTGGGTTATGCCCATAGCATAAACAATGGAGGCTCGCTCAGCCTGACTAAAAAGGTGGGCAGCCTCTTCAATTAATTCTGCCTTGACCCCGGTGATTTCTTCAACTCGCTTTGGATGATACCCCTCTACAACCTCGCTCCATTCAGCAAACCCTTCACACCGTTCACATACGAACTCCACGTCCCATAAGTTATCTCTTAATATAACATGGGCAAGTCCATTGATGAGGGCGATATCCGTTCCGGGCCTATGGCGCAGCCAGATATCGGCATAGTTTGTCAGCTCAATTTTTCGCGGATCGGCTACAATCAGTTTCCGTCCATTACGTACGGCCTGCTTAATACGGTAGCCTGTCACCGGATGGGCCTCTGTGGTATTGGCTCCAATTAGAAAAATGACTTCTGTATCTAGTAACTCATTGATGGAGTTCGTCATTGCTCCACTACCAAACGCTGTTGCCAGACCGGCAACGGTGGAGCTGTGTCAGAGGCGGGCACAGTGATCAACATTGTTAGTATGGAGAACTGTCCGCATAAATTTTTGAAAGAGATAGTTTTCTTCGTTGGTACATTTTGCCGAGCTTAAGCCCGCAAAAGCTTGGCCGCCGCGTTCCTGTAAAATTCCTTGGAGACGATGAGCAACATAAGTGAGAGCTTCCTCCCAGGAGGCCTTCTCGAAAACCCCATTGCGCTTAATTAAGGGGTCAGTCAAACGATCCTGAGAATGAACATATTCCCAGCCAAACTGGCCCTTGGCACAAAGGTGCCCTAAGTTGGAACCGGACTTATCCGCAGTGACGCCAATGATTCGGTCATCCTTAACCTTAAGCTTCAATTGGCAGCCTACCCCGCAATAAGAGCAGGTAGTGGTGACCTTTTTTACCTCCCAAGGTCGGCCTTCCCAGAGCACGGATTTTTCTACCAGGGCACCCACCGGGCAGACATTAACACACATCCCGCAGGCGGTACAGGTTGTCTCTTGGAGGGTATCATCAAAGGCTGAAGTAACTTTCGTATCAAAGCCCCTTTCCATGAAGTCATAGACATGAGCGCCGTTGACTTCAGCACAGATGGAAACGCACTTCCCGCATTTAATACATTTACTATAGTCTCGGATAAAAAAGTGATTATCCGTGTCAATAGGATAATGCTTTTTATCCCCCTTGTAAGGGGTATCTTCGACCTTATAGCGATAACAGTAGTCCTGCAGTCTGCAGTCCCCATTGCGCTCACAGGTAAGACACCGAAGGTCATGGTTAGCGATAAGCAGCCTTAAAATATCCCTGCGGGCCGAAATCACCCGCTCAGATTCGGTTTGTACCTCCATACCCTCGGTAACGGGAGTAGCACAGGAAGCCAGCAGTTTCCTGACCCCTTTAACCTCCACAACACACATTCTGCAAGAACCGGTAATCGTCAAGCCTTCCTCATAACAAAGAGTAGGAATGTTTATCCCGTTTTCCTCCGCCGCCTTCAAAATAGAATAGTCGGCGGGAACGCTATATTGATTGCCGTTGATTGTAATTGAAACCAAACGATCACGCTCCTAACCCCTGATAATGGCGTCAAAGGGACATTTCTCCATGCAAACGCCGCATTGAGCGCACTTGGAAACGTCAATTTTGTGCGCCTGTTTCTTTTCACCGGTGATAGCTTCAGTCGGGCAGCTTTTCTTACAAAGCCCGCAAGCCTTACATTTATCTTCCATAACCTTATAACTCAGCAAAGCCTTGCAAACCCCGGCTGGGCAGACCTTATTCTTAACATGCAGCTCATACTCCTGCCGGAAGTATTTTAAGGTACTTAGGATGGGGTTAGGTGCAGTCTGACCTAAGCCACAGAGCGAAGATTGAATAATGTTCTCACCTAAGCTCTGAAGTCGATCCAGATCCTCCATTTCCCCGTTGCCTTCCACAATTCTCTGCAAAATCTCTAATAGTCGGGTATTACCTTCTCGGCAAGGCGTACATTTACCACAGGATTCATGCCTGGAAAAGGAAAGAAAGAAGCGGGCAAGTTCCACCATGCAGGTGGATTCATCCATAACCACCAAGCCGCCGGAGCCCATCATGGCCCCTGCCTCTAGAAGGGAATCATAATCAATAGGGAGGTCTAAATGTTCTTCCGTGAGGCAGCCTCCCGACGGCCCACCGATTTGTACGGCCTTAAACTTCTTGCCATCGCTGACTCCGCCCCCAATATTAAAGACGACTTCCCTGAGAGTGATGCCCATAGGTACCTCTGCCAGCCCAGTGTTGTTAACCTTACCAGTCAAAGCAAATATCTTGGTGCCTTTGCTCTTCTCTGTGCCGATCTGAGCGTATCGTTGACTTCCCATTTCCATAATCACTGGAACATTGGCTAGGGTTTCTACATTGTTTATGTTGCTGGGGCGGTCCCAAAGCCCTTTCACTGCAGGGTAAGGGGGCCTAGGCCTTGGCATACCCCGATTGCCCTGAATTGATTCCATCAGAGCGGTTTCTTCGCCGCAAACAAAAGCCCCAGCGCCTTGTTTGATTTTGATGGAAAAGTCGAAGTTACTTCCCAATAGGTTCTTGCCCAGGTAACCTCTTGCCTCAGCCTGTTCAATGGCTATGGACAACCGCTTTACGGCCAAGGGATATTCCGCCCGAATATAGATATAGCCCTCCTGAGCACCAATGGCATATCCAGCAATCAACATCCCTTCCAGGACTGCGTGTGGATCCCCTTCGGAAAGACTTCGATCCATAAACGCTCCGGGATCCCCTTCATCCGCATTGCAAATAATGTACTTATTATCCGCGCCGGATTTTCTGGCAAAGTCCCACTTTGTCCCTGTGGGGAACCCACCCCCGCCTCTTCCCCTAAGACCCGAGGTCTTGATTTCTTGTATGACCTGCTCAGGCTGCAGTTTAAGGACTTTGTGCAAGGACTTATATCCACCTGAACTTAGATAGTCATCAATATTTTCCGGATCGATAATCCCACAGTTCTTAAGTACCAGGCGTTGTTGTTTTTTATAGAAGGGAACATCATGACGAGTCAGTATCCTTTCGTTGGTTGTCGGCTCTACATACAGTAACTCATCATAGACCTTTCCTTCCTTGAGCTGATGGATAAGATTTGGTACATCCTGAGGTGCTACCTTGCAATAAAAGTTATCCTTCGGCGTCACTAGGATAACCGGTCCCTGTTCACAGAAACCGTGGCAGCCGGTATATTTAAGTTTAAATTCGGCCTCCAAACCCTGGCGGGACAGTTCTTGTTCAAGGGCATCGTGGACAAGTCTGGAATCGCCGGAAATACACCCGGTACCGCCACAAACGAGAATTTCTTTCACTAAACCGCCTCCTGCCTACGGTATTTGGCTAAGATTTCGGGAATTTTCTCCGGAGTTAATTTCCCATGGATATCGTCATTGATAGACATTACCGGGGCTAAGCCGCAAGCGCCGATGCAGGCCACAGACTCCAGAGTAAATTCCAGATCCTTGGTGGTCTCCCCGGTTTTAATCCCTAATTCCTCTTCCAGCTTGGCCATAATCGAGGCCCCGCCTCGAACATGACAGGCGGTGCCCATACAGATGCGAATAATATTTTTGCCTCGAGGTTTTAAGTGGAACTGGGAGTAGAAGGTTGTTACTCCCAGCACTTTAGCTAGGGATAACTTCATACCTTCGGCGATCTGCTCCAAGGTTTCCCTAGACAGATAACCTGCTTGGTCCTGGGCCTCTTGCAGTAGGGGTATCAACCCTCCATGGCTGCCACGGTACTTATCAATTAATTTAGAGATGTCTTCCAATTGCTTCAACTCCTGATAGTGTTACAGTTTAAACTAATATCTCCCAGATTGAGCGGCATAATTCATGATTATCCTTACCTAGGGGTCTGGGCTATGAATAATCTAATCTTAAATAAGGGAATGTAAAGCTTATAGAGTCCCGTTACAAAAATGTAAAATTCGCGGATAATTAAGCACTATGTCATCCTGAGCGATAGCGAAGGATCTGGATCCTTCGCTATCGCTCAGGATAACAGGATGCCTGTGGTGCTTTTAAAGCAATGACGATTGATTAATTTGTAACAGACTCTAATAGTTAAGATGTTGTGCGGAGGTAAGGAAATGGGCGGGTATAGGGGAAGAATTCTCCGAGTTAATTTAACAGATAAATGCATCATGCTCGAAGAGCTTAAGCTAGAACTAGCTAAAAAATACTTAGGAGGACGGGGTCTTGCTGGAAAGATGTTTACAGAAGAAGTACCTACAGAAGTAGATGCCTTTTCCCCCGAGAATAAAGTGTTTATTGCTGCTGGAACTCTGACGGGTACCAAGGCTCCGACCTCAGGTCGGTTTATGGTTGTTACTAAATCCCCCCTCAATGGGACCATAGCGGCCTCGAATTCGGGTGGATTTTGGGGACCCCAATTAAAATTTGCGGGTTATGACATGGTCGTACTAGAAGGAAAAGCTGATGCACCGGTGTATCTCTCCATAGAGGACGACAAGATTGAAATCAAGGATGCGGCCCATATCTGGGGAAAGGACGTCTATGAGACAACCTCAATCCTTAAAGCGGAGTTCGGGGATGATCAGGCAAAAGTGTTAACCATTGGACCTGCCGGTGAAAACCTTTCATTTATGGCCTCGGTTATGAATGATCTTTACCGGGCTGCCGGTCGAAACGGAGTCGGGGCTGTGTTGGGCTCTAAAAATATTAAGGCTATCATAGTTCGGGGAACCGGAAGAGTTGAGCATGCTGAACCAAATGCTTTGAACGAAGTATTAACGGATGTCCTGAACAAGATTCAAGAAAACGGTGTAACGAGCCAAGGGCTGCCTACCTATGGCACGGCTATTTTAGTCAATATAATGAATGAGAATGGAGTCTATCCCGTCAATAACTTCCAAGAATCCTATAATGAAAATGCCGATGAACTTAGCGGAGAAACTATGACTGAAAAATATCTCGTAAAAAAGGAATCCTGCTATCGCTGCCCAATTGCTTGTGGTCGCTATTGCAATTGGGAAGAAGGGGAAGGCGGCGGTCCAGAGTATGAGAGCGTTTGGGTCTTTGGCTCGAATTGTGGTGTTCAGGATTATCAGGCCATTCACCAAGCCAATGATTTGTGTAATCGGTTCGGTTTGGACACGATTTCTGTTGGTGCTACAATAGCTACCGGTATGGAATTATTCCAGCGTGGATACATAAAGACTGAAGAACTGGAAGGTACTCCTTTAGAATTCGGCCATGCCCAAGGAATGGTTGAATGGATCCGAAAGATTGCCTATCGGGAAGGCTTAGGGGCAAAAATGGCCTTAGGATCCTATCGCTTAGCGAAAGGTTATGGGGCTGCAGAACTCTCCATGAGCGTTAAAAAGCAAGAACTCCCTGCTTGTGACCCCCGTGGGGTTCAAGGCCAGGGTTTATCCTATGCCACCAGTAATCGGGGGGGCTGTCATGTCCGAGGGTATAGTATACCCCCTGAAATTCTAGGAACAGCTGAGAAACCCGATCGATTCAGTATCAAAGGAAAAGCTAAAACGGTTAAGGCATCCCAAGATCTAAGCGCTGTCATAGACTCAGTTGGCCTATGCCTCTTCTCATCCTTCGCTCTAGGATTATCAGACTACAAAAAGCTGATTAATGCCATAACAGGCTTTGATTATACGGATGAAGAACTTCTGGCCTGTGGCGAACGGGTTTGGAATAACGAACGGCTCCATAACTTGCGTATAGGATACACAAAAGCGGATGATACCTTACCGAAGCGGTTTCTTAAAGAACCAATTCCATCGGGTCCTTCTAAAGGACATGTTCATCGAATCGAGGAATTGCTCCCCGAATATTATACGGTCCGAGGTTGGACTCCTGATGGCGTCCCTAGTTCTGAGCACTTAAACGCCTTAGGTATGTAAAGAAAACCCCTTATCATCCTTCCGAGGAGATAAGGGGTTTATTCGTTTCGTCAAGAGACCTTGTAGTACTGGGGATATGACTCCCGAAAGGATACCACCGGGTGAATTAACTTTAAATAAGTCTGGACAGTCCAGATTTCTTCAGTTAAGATTATATTAAATATTGGAACCTGGGAAAGAGGAACAAGGCTGGAGGCCAATGATGTTTCCTCTTTCTTTTACCTTCTAACCAAATTATCAGTGACCTACCAAATAGTTTCTCTTCCAGGATGGTCAAAAAGCTGAAAAATTAAAAAGTATACAATCATTAATAACGATTCTAGCATCTATGGAGGGAAAAACATTTTGATAAAAATATTTAAAACATTGAGTCTAAAAACAAAAGCAACCATCGGATTTGTAGTAGTATTTCTAATTATGCTCTTATCAGCCATGGTTGGTTTATTAGGACTCTTAAATAACAGTCGTCAATTTGATACTTTCAGTAAACTCACAGAACAGGGTGAGCTTTCTAATGAAATTGATTCATACCTTTATGCCCAAAGGCTTGCATTTAACAAATATCAAGCAGTTAACAGTATTGAATTTATAAACCAATATAAAGAGATAGATGTAAACATGAAAAACGCTATTTCAAGACTGATAGAAATTACTAAAGATAAAGAAAGAATTGATTATGTTGAGCAAATCATTTTGAAAGCCAATGAATACCAGCTTAATTTTGATATCTATGTTATGTTATCGAATAACATTACTGCCAATCTAAACGAGTTAACGATTAACGGTAGGGAACTAACAGATGCTCTAACTATAATGAACGAAACAGCTCAAAACAGAAATGATTATGAGATGTCTTCTGAAGTAACAAATGCACTTACACACTTACTGACTGCGAGACTCAGTGGGTCAAAGTATATTGACTTTCATCAGCCGAATGAATTTGACTTATATATTGCTAATTACCAGCTATTTGAAGAAAATCTGAGTTCACTAAAAGGAATTGAAGAAAACATAAATTATAAGACGGAGTATTATACACTGGCAAAATACATACCTTTGTACAAGACGAATATGGAACTGCTCCATCAGAATATTGAAAAGCTTGATAAAACACATAGCGAAATGGATTCATTAGGTCCGAAAATATCTGCGCTGACCGCGAAAATAAAAGCGTCTTCCTTAGAAGAGGTAAATACTTTTAAGGCTCAAATAGTGTTATCAAATCAAAGAAACAGTTTATTTGTAGGGATTATATTCCTCTTAGCTATTGTTATAGGAAGTATTGTGATTATAGGTATTCTAAAACTTGTTTTAAACCCGATCAATTTCTTAAAAGATACGTTTGAGAGTATTGCGTCTAGCGATGCGAATACTGATTTTAGGTTACCTGAGACTACAAATGATGAAATCGGAAAAATGTCAAAAGCATTTAATCTATTTATGCTAAAACTCAAAGAGATGATAGAAGATATAAGGTATCAAACCTTGCTAAAAACTTCAGAAACTGACCTGTCGGAAATTGTAAGGCTTGAAGAGGATATGAATATTATATCTAATAAGGTCGTCAGTTATTTTTGTAAAAACTTTAACATGCTTATGGGGGCTTTTTATACCTCAAATGAGGAGGGTGTTTTCCAATTAAGTGCTTCCTATGCCTACACTAATCGAAAAGGGATAGAGTATAGGGTTGAACCCGGAGCAGGAGTTATTGGACAGGTTATTAAAGAGAGAAAAATGTATATCATTCATGAACTACCAGATGATTATATACGGGTTCAAAGCGGATTGGGGAATGCAAAGCCCAATTCAGTTGTTGTTATACCATGCCTTAGTGAAGGAGAACTTGTAGGAATTATTGAACTTGCGAGTTTTAAGGAGTTACAGACCAAACAGATAAGTATGCTTGAGACCCTATCAGAAGTGATGGGTAGACTCCTGTCTACTGTCAAGGTAAGACAACGTATGAAGAATCTCCTCGACAAAACCCTCCATCAGTCAGAAGAATTACAGGTTCAACAGGAAGAACTTCGTCAGAGCAATGAAGAGTTAGAAGAACAAGCCAGAGCCTTAAAGGAGTCAGAAGGCAAACTGCAAATTCAGCAGGAGGAACTAAGAGTTACCAACGAGGAACTTGAAACTCATTCTAAACAGCTGGAAGAGCAAAAGCGCATTTTAGATGAAAAAAATATTGCTTTAGTAACAACTCAGGATGAAATGGTTAGAAAAGCAGAAGCTTTAGAAAAAGCTAATAAATATAAGTCGGAATTTCTGGCGAATATGTCTCATGAGCTTAGAACCCCCCTTAATAGTATCTTAGTGCTATCTCAGCTTTTAGCCAGCAAAGAGGCAGATGAACCATTGTCTGATAAAGAGAAGGAATTTGCTAGTACAATTCATTCTTCAGGCAAAGATTTGCTAACCTTAATTAATGGGGTTCTCGACCTGTCAAAATTCGAGGCCGGGAAGCTTCAAATTAATAATGAGAAAGTCTATTTGACAGAGATCGTGACTGAAAATCGAAATATGTTTGAGTCCTTGGCAGACATGAAAAAGCTTGATTTTAAGATTTCTATTGAAGATGGGATGCCGGATTATATAATAACAGACTCCTTACGTCTTAACCAAATCATCAAAAACTTACTATCTAATTCTATAAAATTTACCCACAAAGGGTATGTAAGTGTTCGGTTAAGAACTTTAAACAATAAAGAAAAAGCTTTGATGATTCAGCCGAAAGACTATATTGCCATAGAAGTTACGGATACGGGGATCGGAATTCCAAAGGATAAGCAACAAGAAGTTTTTGAGGCCTTTAAGCAATCCGACGGCACAACGAGCAGACAATACGGTGGTACGGGACTTGGACTAACAATTTCTCTTGAACTGGCAAAACTTTTAGGTGGGAACATTCTTCTTGAAAGTGAAGAGAATAAAGGCAGTAAGTTTATGCTGGTGATACCAAGGAATCCCATTCCAGATAAACAACAATCGGATGTCCTGAGTGCTATTGAAATAATGGACAACTATGATGTTTCAGAGAAACGTCGAGAAGATGATGATGATGAATCAAAATTAGCAAATCCTTTGGATAGAAATAAGAAAAGAATACTGATTATTGAAGACGATCCAACATTTGCTCAGATTTTATCTGACCTGGCTGAGGAAAAAGGATATCTTGTTACAATATCATATACTGGGAAAGATGGCATCAAAAAAGCAAAATCGGATAAACCAACGGGAATTATTCTTGATATCGGGCTGCCAGATATGGACGGCATGATTTTGGCAAAAATGCTATCTGAAGATGAGACGACAAAAAACATCCCCATCCATGTGATCTCAGGTTCTGAAGATATCAGCGAAGGGGATAGTTTTGAAGGAATGCCAAAGAGCATTATCGGATTTCTAAAGAAACCGGTGGATATTAAGTCAATCTATAAAACCTTAGCAAAAATTGAAAGAGTTGATTCAGAAGGTCGAAAGAAGATTTTAGTTGTCGGTGCCTGCGGGGATGAGGACTTTAAAAAGTTTACACAACTGGGACAAGTTCAAATTCATAAAGTATTGACGGGTAAACAAGCTATCGAGGACCTGAAAACAGAGACCTATGGATGTATCATATTAGACATAAAGCTTTCAGATACAAACGGGGTCGACTTTATGACAAGACTACGACAAGAATTAGATATTCAGATACCAATTATCATTTATACTGAAGAAGAAATTGATTTGGATGAAATTGATAACATCAATAAATATGCTGAAACCATCATTCTAAAAAGTCCAAAATCCAAAGACCGATTAATGGATGAAGTTTCATTGTTTCTGCACGATGTCGAGCGAAACTTCTTAGACCAAGGACCTGTGGACAGGATCATACTAGATGACAAAAGTTCTTTAGTGGGTGTTCGTGTTTTATTAGCAGATGATGACAGTCGAAATGTGTTCGCATTAATGCATCTACTGGAGCAGAATGGAATGCGAGTTATAGTGGCGAAGGATGGGTTTGAAGCAGTCATGCAATTTGAGAAAAATGAAGTAGACTTGGTTTTGATGGATATCATGATGCCAAAAATGGATGGATATGAAGCAATTAAACAAATACGAGAAACTATTAAAGGGACAAACACTCCCATTATAGCCCTGACAGCTAAGGCGATGAGTGATGATAGAGATAAATGTATCAGCGCTGGAGCGAATGACTATTTGACAAAGCCAGTAGAGGCAGGTCGGTTATTATCCTTGATTAAGGTGTGGATGTCATAAATGAATGATTTTGATTTTAAACATAATAATGAAGATGTCGAGACCTTTCTTTGTATTGAAGCCATTAAACTGAAATATGGGTATAACTTTAGTGAATATTCCCGTGCTCATATAAAAAGGCGGATAAAGGGCCGCCTTGTCAAAAGTGGACTTAACAACATCCTGGAGCTGACCCATAGATTGATTGAAGATGAGGCTTTTTTTAGAGATGTCCTGTTGGACTTTTCAATAAATGTGACAGAAATGTTTAGAGATCCGTCATTTTTTAAGTATTTGAGAGAGAACATAATTCCGATATTACAATCCTATCCAAAAATAAACATTTGGCATGCAGGCTGTTCCTCTGGTGAAGAAGTCTATTCTATGGCTATTTTATTAAAAGAATGCGGACTCTACGATAGATGTCAGATTTATGCAACGGATTTTAATCAAAAAATAATTGAAAAAGCTAAAGATGGGATCTATTCACTAGAAGCAATTAGGGAGTATACAAAGAACTATATTTTAGCAGGCGGAACACGCTCTTTTTCGGATTATTATTTTGCAAAGTATGATAATGCCATACTAGACCTTGAGCTGAAGAAACGGATTACCTTTGCTGAACATAATCTAGTGACAGATGGCTCCTTTGGAGAAATGCATTTGATAATCTGTAGGAATGTATTAATTTACTTTAACAGAACATTGCAGAATCGGGTTAATAGATTGTTTCTAGACAGCTTGATTAAGGGTGGCTATCTTTGCCTGGGATCAAAAGAATCCCTAGTTTATAGTGATGTATTTGAAAAATTTGATACTGTAAGTGAAGAATTTAAACTATATCGTAAGCATCTAAAAGCTTAGGGGTACCGCTTATGAAATACGATATCTTGGCAATAGGGGGATCTGCTGGCGGGATCAATGCATTGAAGAAGGTTTTGCATAATTTCCGATATGCAAGTGAAGTAGCAATTATCATTATTCAGCATCTAAGTCCAAGCAGTAAGAGCTATTTGAGAACAATTGTCTCGGGCATGATTCACATGAATGTATACGAAATTGAGGATAAAATGCAAATTAAAAGAGGGACAGTTTTTATAGCACCACCCAACTACCATGTACTGATTGAGAAAGACGGGATGTTTACACTCACGGTTACAGAAAAGGTTTGCTTTGCCAGACCTTCCATTGATGTTACCTTTGAAAGTATAGCTGATACCTTTGGTGAAAGTGCCATAGGAATGCTTTTGACAGGCGCAAACCAAGATGGAGGACAAGGCCTGAAGCTGATTAGAGAAGCGGGAGGCTATACGATTGTTCAAAATCCTAATACTGCAGAAGCCCGAGAAATGCCGGAGTATGCAATCAAGCATGCTGACCCTAATGAAATCATTGGACTTGAAGAAATTGGATCTAGATTAAATCAAATTCTGATGAGTACTGGAGAAAATAGATGATTGAGCGCGTGAAACTATTGATAGTCGATGACTTAAAAGAGAACCATTTGGTAATGGAAAGTGTTTTATCGGATCCGGATTTGGACATTATTAAAGCAATGTCTGGGGAAGAAGCATTGTCCTTATGCCTTGAACATGATTTTGCCGTAATATTTATGGACGTACAGATGCCGGGCATGGATGGTTTTGAGGTGGCGGAGCTTTTAAGAAGTATCGAAAAAACCAAAAGTATTCCAATTATTTTTGTAACAGCTATAAGTAAGGAACAGAAATCAATCTTTAAGGGCTATGAAGTTGGTGCGGTAGACTACCTGTCGAAACCTATAGACCCCATTGTCCTTAGAAGTAAAGCAAGGATATTTAAGGAACTTTATTTGCAGAGAATAACCATTCAAAAGCAGCTTGTGGAGCTTGAAGAAAGACTAAAGGAACTGACGAAAATGCAGCAGGAAAAGGATTCCTTAGAAAGCCTCAGCTTGCAGGATGGGTTAACGAAAATTTATAACCGACGTGGACTTGACAAGTTTTTTAACATACATTGGAGCAACTGTTTGAGATATCGGTTGCCCTACTCAGTTATGATGATCGATATTGATGAGTTTAAGAATTATAACGATAACTATGGGCATCTACAAGGAGACGAAGTCATCAAAGCAGTGGCATCAGCAATTAAAAAATCTCTATTTAGATCCGAAGATCTTGTGGGGAGATATGGAGGGGAAGAATTTTTAGTGGTGATGCCCAATGTGGACATTGAAGGGGCAGAAATTGTTGCTAAACGTATTCAAAACGAACTATGGGAATTGAACATTAAACATGAATTTGCCAGTGGAAGAGGACGTGTAACAGTGAGCATCGGAGTCGCCGCATTGATTCCATCACATAGTATTAATCCTCAGGAACTTATTGATCAAGCAGATCAGAAAATGTATGTAGCGAAGAAAAATGGCCGAAACCAGTTCGTTTCTAATCGTTGTCAACCATAAATAGGACTGATTGCGCTTCACCATTTTTCACGTAGGGGTCTTCACAATGATATTGCCGACGGTACATAGAATGTGTTATGCTCTTGCTATTCAAGTTATTATCGGAAGGATGAGATTATGGATCTTCTCGTTACTCCTCTTATGATTATGTTGGAAAAAAAACTGGAGGCCTCTGCTCTACGGCAAAAGGTAATCGCTAACAATTTGGCAAAT
>NZ_JABZFS010000083.1:0-3677 GCF_014237355.1 Desulfosporosinus sp. | reverse complement strand
ATGATTACCTATAAAAAAACAGAAAAAGCATCTGCCAAATCTGAGAAAGTTAAGTGGGATTTTTATGAAAAGAGCGCTCTACAGCCCTCCCTGCTATTATTCTTTATTACCGTGACATTTGGAGGCATAGCCTCTTTTCTTCCGTTATATGCAGCGCAAAAGGATATACCAGGCATCCAGTGGTATTTTCTTTGGTTCGCACTAGCACTAATGCTATCAAGAACCTTCGCAGGAAAATTGTATGATATGAAAGGCCATCGTGCTGTTTTCATTCCAGGAACACTTTTGATCCTAACTTCAATGATTCTATTAGCCTGGCTGCCAAACAGTAACATTCTTTATACAGCAGCCGCACTTTACGGATTAGGGTTCGGCTCGATTCAGCCGGCATTACAGGCCTGGTCCATTGAAAAAGCGCCAATGAACCGGAAAGGAATGGCCAATGCGACATTCTTTTCATCGTTTGATCTTGGTGTAGGGATCGGGGCTATGGCATTTGGCCAAATCGGCCATTGGTTCGGATACGGAAGTATTTACATTACATCCGCGATATCAGTGCTCATTTCAATGATTCTTTATTTATTTATACTTCGGAAAAATACTCCTATAAAGCAAGCATAAAAAAGCGGCATCCTTAATAGAAAAAGGATGCCGCTTAATATATGTTTGAATCTTAATGTCCGCCCAAATAAGCCATCTTTATCTGTTCGCTCGATGTCAGATCTTCTGCATCACCGGACAGGACAATCCTGCCCGTTTCTACGACATATGCACGGTCGGCAATGGACAGGGCAAGGTTCGCATTTTGTTCGACCAGTAGAATTGTAGTACCGGTTTGATTGATTTCTTCGATGATCCGGAAGATTGTTTTTACGAGCAAAGGAGCTAGTCCCATTGATGGTTCATCCAGAAGCAAAAGTTGGTCTAGCCATAAGGGCCCGGCCCATCTTAGTGACATGCAAAAAGAGCAGAAAAAATCTTCTGCTCCCCTCATTATCTTTTCTGTGCAACATGTTGATGGTTACTTTTTAATTGTTCAATCAATCTCTTTGTTTGCTCATCTTGTCTTTTAGAAGATGTTCTTGAAGGTTCAGCATATACACCATTAGTTATTGCTTGTTCTAACCGTATAATATTTTCCCTGCTGATTTTTTTGCCTTTCATGGTTATTCCCATTCCTTTCGCTTTGCTCAAGGCACAAAACGCAATGAAATAAGTTGGCCTTGAGGAATTATTTTATTAATCTAAAGTCATAGGGATAACAGTAAACTACAAATCACGCGGAGGTGAGTGGGCTACTCCAACTGTGGAGTGACCGCATGGTTATTTGTGTAGATTGCCTTTCCAAGCACAAATAAGTGTGACTTCGAGCACGCAGACTTATCTTTGTATAAACATTACTCGTTTATTGCTGGGCAATCAGTCAATGTTGTCTATCCCTATAATTCTCTGAAAGGAGTTTCCCTATGGCTTTAAAAATTGTTTATCCAATCTGTTGTGGTATTGATGTCCACAAAACCTTTGTTGTTGCCTGTATTGCTTCCACCAACGGCAGAGGGGTCACTACTTACAAACGCCATCGCTTTTCTACCTATACGAAAGGGTTAAAAGAGCTGTCACAATGGCTTTGTGAAAATGACTGTAAGGATGTTTGTATGGAATCTACAGGGAAATACTGGATTCCTGTAATTAATGTACTTGAAGATTCCTGTAACATCACTCTTGCACATCCTAAATACGTTAAGGCGATCCGTGGCAAAAAAACGGATAAAAAAGATGCCAAATGGATTGCCGATTTATTTAAGCATGACCTTGTAGCCGGAAGCTTTATGCCGCCGCTTGCTATCAGACAGCTTCGCGATCTTATGCGTTATCGTTTTAAACTGACTAACTTTATGTCAAGTGAGAAGAACCGTCTTCAAAACTGTTTAACCGTGTCTAACATTCAGCTTGGAAATGTTGTTTCGGATACCTTCGGCAAAAGCTCCATGAACATCATTGACAAGATCTTGGAAAATCCTTTGGTTTCATACTTTCCTTTCCAAAAAAGGAAAGAAGAGCGACAACCAACCACCCTAACAATATTCAGTTGCACTCCAATTCTATCATAATTCAATTTAACTATTCATCTGAAAATGCAAAAAAGAAAAGCCCTACAAACAGAGCTTTCCAAAGGTCAAGACATAGAACCAAACTATGATTCTCTGTTTCAACAAATCTCGACATAATTCGAGGAGTGACAGGCACTTTCCCTAACAATAAAGCTGACTATCGAAATCCAATAAATAACAAACACGTTGGAACTTTAACCTTCAGTGTGTTTACTTTTGCTATTCTTCACGTTGTGAATACCAGTACGAGCATCCCCTTATTTCTGATACTTAGATAACTTAGATGATACTGAGCCTGCCTTTTTCTCGGGTTTTCTAGCTTTAAGGTGGGATGCCCAAGATATTCGAGACTCATACTTCTGGGTATGTTCCTGGCTCACCAGGTTCTGTAAACGATCTTTATTCTTCTCAAGGGATTCCTCTAGGGTAAGTAGTCTACGGGTAGGGAATGGCAGCCCCGCTAAAATGGTGGTTATAGTAGGGTCAGATTCTGAGATATAGGTTCCCTCGAATAATTGCAGAGGTTCTCCAACCCTTTCAAAGATCGATGGGGCATTAATTAGCTTAGATATATTTTCCGGTCCTTCATAGATAAGACCAGCTCGAATTACTCCTGTTGATTCAACAGGACAAAATATAGAATTAGCCCAGGAACGTTGAATTTTACTCGATACGTCTGACGTTGACCTGGCGTCTGTGATTGTGGTTGACGATATGATTGTCACTCCTCTTGTATTCAGGATATTCATAAGGTCCGTCTCATCGAAGTTACCATAAAAGGAGCTCTTTTGCGTAACTTGCAGTACACTGTTAATTGCCTCTAGGACTTGAAGATTTGAAGCAAGGTAGATCTGCTGTTTGCTGGATTGTGGGTTCATATTACGCATTTGATCGTTGTCTACCAGGAATACAGAAGAGATACCCTCTATTTTAGAAATCTCTTCGATACACTCAGCAGCATTGATTCGGTTACCCGCTAATACGTTCCGTTCAGGAACAATAGCAATGGCACCAATATTGATACCAGGTAGTTGGTCTAATAACAAATCAATGAATAACGGGCTCATACCAGATCCAGTACCACCATCTGTAGAAAACGCCACCAATAACAGTCTTATGTTCTTAAAGGACTGCTTTACAAAGTCAATCATCTCTAGATAGTTATCTTGAATAGCTTTTAATCCTATTGATCTATCTTGCCCTGCTCCATTAAACCCGGGGACAAAATACTGCTTTTCCACCCTCGTGTTAACTAAGCCATCACGTTGGTTCGTATTGATAAGGGCGGTTTGAAAGCCCATGGTTGATGCTATCTCAGCAATATTTCCACCTGCTTGACCTACCCCCAAGAATCCTATTGATTTCACCTGATCTCCTCCTTGTCTTAGTATGATAATACTCATGTTTTATAAATTTAGACTTTTTATTTTAGTTTATTGTTCTTTAATGTCCGCAGCCACCTTCGATGTCGGTTATATGGCCAGTGGCGTTGGCGGGGCAACTCATTAGCAGTCACCCTCAATGCCACTGGCATTTACAAAAGACAACTTGGTTGTCGGAATTTAA
>NZ_JABZFS010000047.1:0-3692 GCF_014237355.1 Desulfosporosinus sp. | reverse complement strand
ACCTGTAACGCCATTCCCTCCTGCCAAAACTTCGATAGGTGTTTTATTTAATTCCCAAGTAATCTTTGTATTTTCTCTTGCGCGGTCCTGCATAATTTTTGAGGCTCGGAGTTCAGTCCTTCTATGCACGATAATGACTTCATTTGCAAATTTAGTTAAAAAACTTGCTTCCTCCATCGCAGAGTCCCCACCGCCTACAATAATTACCTTTTTTCCTCTAAAGAAGAATCCATCGCAGGTTGCACAGGTACTCACTCCTCGCCCGATGTTTTCCTTCTCTCCAGGAATATTTAAAAGTTTAGCTGAAGCACCTGTTGAAAGGATGAGAGACTCTGTTACAATTTCTGCTTTTCCGTTTACTTGTAAGGTATACGGTTTTTTCGAAAAATCAACGTTAGTTACCCATCCTCTTTTAAACTCAGCTCCAAAACGTTCTGCTTGTTTTCTCATATTATCCATGAGTTCTGGTCCCATAATGCCATTAATAAAACCAGGAAAGTTTTCAACTTCAGTTGTTAGTGTTAATTGGCCGCCTGGTTGATCTCCTTCTATAACAATTGGTTTCATATTTGCTCTTGCTAAATAAATAGCAGCTGTTAAACCTGCAGGACCCGTTCCTAAAATAACGACTTTTTCCACGATTATATCCTCCACTGATTTTAATATTTTACGATTATCTTATCCCATCTTTTCTTTATTTACCCAAGGAGTAAAATAAAACTAAAAGGTAGGAAGAGTATAATGTATCCGTACCATTGGACACTAAAAACAATAAAATAAGATAAAGATTATGGTATGAGCAAAAAACGAAGAACTTACAAACCTGAAGAAAAAGCGAATATCGTTTTAGAAATATTAAGGGAAGAAAGTACACTTAATGAGATTGCCCAAAAGTACGGTGTAAGCCCCCAGTTAATTAGCAGATGGCGGACAGAGTTTTTGGACAATATGCCTGCGGTCTTTGACAAAAAAGCTTCGGAAACAGAAAAACTTAAACTAGAACATGAAACCGAAAAGGAGGAACTTATCAATCAAATTGGCCAACTTACGGTTGAGTTGAATTGGCTCAAAAAAAAACAACAACAGGCCTCGGATTGGAGGAAAAAAAGGAACTAATTGAGTTTGAAAATAGCAAGTTATCCATCAAACGTCAATGTGAATTGCTAGATTTGTCAAGGTCTACAGCCTATTATCCCATTCAAATTAAGCAACCGACTCAGGAAGAAATCGACATCAAAAATGCTATAGATCAAATACATTTTAATGAGCCAGCATATGGTTGTCGCAGAATCCAAAAGAATTTGGAAGGGCTTGGTTTTACTATTGGTCTAAAACTAACCCGCAGATACATGCAAGAAATGGATATCGTAGCTTTCTATCCTGGTCCAAACCTGAGTAAACGGGATTTAAAGGAACGAACTTACCCCTACCTCCTTCGGAATGTTAGCATCACCCATAGGAATCAGGTTTGGGGGATTGATATTACGTATTGTGGTACACCATCAGGTTTTATGTATCTTGTGGCTATTATTGACTGGTATTCCCGGTTTATAGTGGGATGGGCATTGAGCAATGTCATGAAGACTGATTTTATTATTCGGGCTATCAAGGGGGCGATCAGAGAGCATGGAAAGCCAGAAATCATAAATAGTGACCAAGGCAGCCAATTTACATCTAAAGATTACATTGACTGTATCAAAGGTTATGAGTCCATTAACATTAGCATGGATGGCAAGGGAAGAGCAAAGGATAACGCCAGGACAGAACGTTTTTTTCGTTCTTATAAATGGGAGAGGCTTTATCTACTCTATCCTGAAACAGTGCCTGAATTAAAACAGATGACAAGAGAATACATCGCTCATTACAATTGGCATAGGCCACATCAGGCATTGGATTATAACACGCCATCCAACATTCACTTTGCCGATTGATACGCTTGGCAAGGATTACTGAACCACAGCGTAGCTGCTTGCCCTTGACCGTGTGCCACTTCTTAGTGAGCACTGGAAGGGGTCGGGGCCCCGCCAGTGGGAACTTAGAAAGTGATTGTCCGTGGTACGCTGTTGATGCGGATGGTTGCCGTAAAGGCATTTTTTTATCCATCCGCCGGCTGGGAACTACCACGGACACAAACGCGGTCAAGGGTGGTGAACTCAGGATAAACCACTAGATATCTAAGGTAAGGCAATTAAAACCCAAAATATAGATGGGAGGTTTATCTTAAAAAATTGGATTTTGTGTCTTGACAAAGGGATACATTACACTGTAGCGTTCTCTTGTTTCCATCCTCAAGGTCAGGATAAATTTTATCCAGCTTATTCTCAATTAACCATGTGTAAGCCGGAGTAATCTTATCGTGGTCAAGCGAATCGAGATATTCAACAGACTTCCTGGCCTGCAGTAGTAATTGATCCATTAACTCGACCATTTCAAGTTTGTCTTTCATGCTTAACGCAGTAAAAGATTTTCGCTGCTTTAACGGATACGAATCATCGCCAAACCGTTCGTACCATTCAGCAAAAGTAAAAACCTTCTCCGATACGTCATCTAAAAGATCGCTGTTTAAGTCTGGCAGCACTTCGGTTAAATCAACAATTTGCGTCGTTTCCCCTACCGGATTTGCATTCCCGTATAAATCGTACAGCCGGAATCCAAAGTCCTGATATTCGTATAAAGCCTTTGCAATGCTATTTAATAACTCCTCTTGAGAAGCTAATTTATTGGATACAGAAGCCAAAAATTTTACAGCCTGCTCATAGGTGACCTGGTTGTGCTCCAGAACGGATGCAATTTTACTATAAAGTTTTTTCCGGTCGTTCTTTTCATCATGCACCAGTGCAATATGGCTGCTTAACCCTAATCCGTCGAGCCGTTGGTAGACAACATCCAAAGCAGCACGTTTTTGGCAAACGACGAGGACTCTCTTCTCTTGTTTCAGGGCATCGGTAATTAAGTTCACGATTACTTGTGATTTCCCTGTACCAGGCGGTCCATGAACCACAATTCCTTTTTTATACCGTGCTTCCTTTATAATTTCCTCTTGTGATCCGTCTGCTTCCAAGAGGTTTAGGATGTCTGGATTATCTTTATTGATCAATTCATCACTATTTTGATTTTCTTGGTCTTCATTTATTTCTTGATCATCAGGCGCGATTAATTCACCTGCCAAAGCTAAATTACTTTCCTCTGATAGTTCAATGAGAGCATCGTAATCTTTAACCAGAGAAGAACTTCCTTGAGGAAAATTCCCAATAACGGCGTTTTCCAATAACGTTACATTGGCCACTTCAGGAATATCCTCTTTCTTATATTCCTTTACCTTCGTCAAGCCGTTTGGAGTAAAAGAAACGTTCATTTCATGTTCCTTTAAAAACGCCACCCAGTTTTGGTAATCATAATTCTTGGCCACCTCCGCTGCTTCCTCAAAAAACTCTTCTGTAAACGTCAGGCTATTCATCTTCTTAAAGGCCAAAAACAACGTACGATTGATCTGTGGACCTCCTTCATCAAGTTTTAAGACCCACTTCTGTGAGTTCACATTGTTCTTTTCCAGCCTTACAGGATACAAAAATAACGGTGCCTGATAAAATGTACCGTCTGCAAAACTTCCCGACAAAAACGGAAAACCTAAATAAAAATCATGAACCCCTGTTTCTTCTTCAATCCCTTTCGTGTTTCTGATCAGGTCTGTC